>NZ_JBNDHX010000078.1:0-18348 GCF_056755275.1 Leifsonia sp. HAY1-4F | reverse complement strand
GGTTCATGGAGCGCTACGCCCCGACCATCAAAGACCTGGCACCCCGCGACATCGTCGCCCGCTGCATGGTCCAGGAGGTCGCGGAAGGCCGCGGCGCCGGCCCGCACAAGGACTACGTGCTGCTCGACTGCACCCACCTCGGCGCGGAAGTGCTGGAGACCAAGCTCCCGGACATCACCGAGTTTGCACGCACCTATCTCGGCGTCGACCCGGTCGTCGAGCCGGTGCCCGTCATGCCGACCGCGCACTACGCGATGGGCGGCATCCCGACGAACGTCTCCGCCGAGGTGCTGCGCGACAACACCACCGTCGTCCCCGGCCTGTACGCCGCGGGCGAGTGCGCGTGCGTCTCGGTGCACGGCTCGAACCGCCTCGGCACCAACTCGCTGCTCGACATCAACGTCTTCGGCAAGCGCGCGGGCAACAACGCGGTCGAGTACGTCAAGACGGCCGAGTACGTCCCGCTGCCGGAGGACCCGTCCGCGGGGGTCCGCACGCTGATCGACGGCCTGCGGAACTCGACGGGGACCGAGCGCATCGCTGCGATCCGCAAGGAGCTGCAGGACGAGATGGACCGGAACGCCCAGGTGTTCCGCACCGACGAGTCCCTCGCCCAGGTCACCGAGACCATCCACCGTCTCCGCGACCGCTACCGCAACATCCAGGTGCAGGACAAGGGCAAGCGCTTCAACACCGACCTGCTGGAGGCCGTCGAGCTCGGCTTCCTGCTCGACCTCGCCGAGGTCGTCGTCTACTCCGCTCGCAACCGCGAGGAGTCGCGCGGCGGCCACATGCGCGACGACTTCCCGAAGCGCGACGACGAGAACTACATGAAGCACACGATGGCCTACCTCACCGGCGACCCGCACTCGTCCGATGCCGCAGACCACATCACACTCGACTGGAAGCCCGTCGTCATCACCCGCTACCAGCCGATGGAGAGGAAGTACTGATGTCGACCGCCGTGCTCGAGACTCCCCCCGCCCCCGAGGCTCCGATCGAGTCCTTCACCGTCACGCTGATCATCCGCCGCTTCGATCCGGATGTGGACACGGAGCCGCGCTGGCAGGACTTCGACGTCGAGTTGTTCCCGACCGACCGCATCCTGGACGCCCTCCACAAGATCAAGTGGGAGCAGGACGGGTCGCTGACGTTCCGCCGGTCGTGCGCGCACGGCATCTGCGGCTCGGACGCCATGCGCATCAACGGCCGCAACCGCCTCGCCTGCAAGACGCTGATCAAGGACCTGGACATCTCCAAGCCGATCTACGTCGAGGCGATCAAGGGCCTGCCGCTGGAGAAGGACCTCATCGTCGACATGGAGCCCTTCTTCGAGTCGTACCGCGAGGTGCAGCCGTTCCTCGTCGCGAACAGCACTCCCCCGAAGGACAAGGAGCGCATCCAGTCGGTCGCCGACCGTGCGCGCTTCGACGACACCACCAAGTGCATCCTGTGCGCGGCGTGCACCTCCTCCTGCCCGGTGTTCTGGACCGACGGCCAGTACTTCGGGCCGGCCGCGATCGTCAACGCCCACCGCTTCATCTTCGACTCGCGCGACGACAACGCGCAGGTGCGCCTGGACATCCTGAACGACAAGGAAGGCGTCTGGCGCTGCCGGACCACCTTCAACTGCACGGATGCCTGCCCACGAGGCATTCAGGTCACCCAGGCCATCGCCGAGGTCAAGCAGGCGATCATGCGAGGCAAGCGCTGAGCTCCTGAGCATCGCCGGGCGGCCGCCTGTCGCTATCCTGACGGCGTGGCGAGGAAGAACCGGCGCAGCGCTCTGCGTCCCGATCCCGCGGTGCAGCGCGCCGAGGGGACGGTGGAGCCTGCGCCCGCAGCGACCGGGCGGGTCTCCCGCTGGGCGAAGTGGGTGGAAGCGCTGCGCCCCTACCGGGTCTACATCAACTTCGCGCACGCAGACGGCAACCTCCGGGCCGCGGGGATGGGCTACCAGTCCCTGTTCGCGGTCTTCGCGGCCGTCTGGGTCGGCTTCTCCGTCGCGAGCTACTGGATCGTGGACAACGAGAAGGTGTTCGACGCGCTCGTCGCGCTGATCAACCGCGCCATTCCCGGGCTGATCGGAACCGGCACCGTCCCGGGGGCCATCCCGGAGGCGGAGCTGCAGAATCCGAGCTCCTTCGGCTGGACCGGCCTCATCGCCGCAGGCGGCTTGATCTGGACCGCCATCGGCTGGCTGTACTACACGCGTCAGGCCGTGCGGGCGGTGTTCGGCCTCAGCCGGGACACGACCAACTACGTGCTCCAGAAGATCCGCGACCTGGGGCTCGCACTCGTCTTCGGGGTGCTGTTCGTCCTGTCGGCACTCGTCACCATCGTGAGCACGCAAACTCTCACTCTCCTCCTGGATCTGCTCGGGTTGAGCTCCGACTCGTTCTGGAACGGCGTTGTCACCCGGGTCTCGGGCCTGGTCGTATCGGTTGCGCTGAACATCGTCACGCTGGGGGCGATGTTCCGTGTCATGTCCCGGGTCGCGATCCCGTGGCGCAACCTGTTCTTCGGGGTGCTGCTCGGAGCACTCGTGATGGCCGCACTCAGCGTGCTCGGCGGCCTGCTGTTCGGCGGGACGTACCGGAACCCGCTTCTGGCCACGTTCACGGTCTTCATCGGACTGCTGCTGTGGTTCAACCTGATGTCGCGCGTCATCCTGCTGTCGGCGTCCTGGATCGCGGTGGGGATGTTCGATCGTGGGCTCTCCCCGCGAGCGGTCACACCGGCCCAAGCGGCGGCCGAACGGGAGGCGGCGGAGTATCGGGCGCGGGTGCTGGTAGCCCGGGCCGAGGCCGCGCAAGCGACGCAGGAGCTGGATCACGCGCGGTGGATCGGGCGTCTCGCGGCGCAGCGCCGGGTGGGACGGGCGGAGCAGCAGCTGAACGACCTCCTGGACCACCCGCCTGCCGGGTGAGGGCAGCCGGCGGCCGACGTGCAGCCGGGGCCGAGGTGCTGTCGGCGGCCCCCGCTAGGCTGGATTCATGCCCTCGAAACGCCTGCGCATCGCGACGATCAACGCCAACGGCATCCGCGCCGCCTTCCGCAAGGGCATGGGGGCCTGGCTCGACGGGCGCGACGTGGACATCCTCGCGATCCAAGAGGTCCGGGCGTCCACCGAAGACGTTCAAGGGCTCCTCGGCGAGGAGTGGGACATCGTGCACGACCCCGCGACGGCGAAAGGCCGAGCGGGTGTCGCGATCGCGAGCCGGCACCGGGCCTCCATCCACCGCGTGGAGCTGGGTCCGACCGAGTTCGACAGCGCCGGCCGCTGGCTGGAGGCCGACTACGAGGTCGACGGCACGGTCGTGAGCGTGGTCAGCGCCTACGTGCACTCGGGCGAGGCCGGTACGGACAAGCAGACCGAGAAGTACCGCTTCCTCGATGCGATGGAGGCCCGGCTCCCGGAACTGCAGAAGCACAACGAGCTGGCCGTCGTGATGGGCGACCTCAACGTCGGCCACCGCACGCTCGACATCCGCAACTGGAAAGGCAACGTCAAGCGCGCCGGCTTCCTGCCGGAGGAGCGCGCGTACTTCGACCGCATCCTCGGCACGGAGGACGACCCCGCATACAACGGCGGGGCGGGCCTCGGCTGGGTGGATGTCATCCGCAAGCACGCGGGCGACGTCGACGGCCCCTACACCTGGTGGTCCTGGCGCGGGAAGGCCTTCGACAACGACACCGGCTGGCGCATCGACTACCAGCTCGCGACGCCGGCGCTCGCAGCACGGGTGAAGGACTACGCGGTGGACCGCGCAGCCGCCTACGACGAGCGATGGTCGGACCACACGCCTGTGGTCGTCGACTACGCGCTCTGACGGCCCGAAGCATCCACCCCTCCCGACTTTCCCGACTTTCTCCACTTCGAAGGCAGAACCATGACGACACCGTCCCCACTTCCTCTTCCCCGTCTCTATTCCGGGATGCAGCCCTCGGCCGACTCGCTGCACCTCGGCAACTACATCGGCGCGCTCCTGCAGTGGAAGGAACTGCAGAGCACGCACGACGCGTTCTTCTCCGTGGTCGACCTCCACGCCATCACGGTGGCGCAGGACCCGGCCGAACTGCGCGAGAAGACCCGCCGCACGGCCGCGCAGTACATCGCGGCCGGCATCGACCCGTCCGCTTCCACCCTCTACGTGCAGTCGCACGTCCCCGCGCACGCCCAGCTCGCCTGGGTCCTGAACACGATCACCGGCTTCGGCGAGGCGTCGCGGATGACCCAGTTCAAGGACAAGTCGGCGAAGCAGGGCGCTGACGCCACCTCGGTCGGGCTCTTCGCGTACCCGGTGCTGATGGCCGCCGACATCCTGCTGTACGACGCGAAGGTGGTCCCGGTCGGCGACGACCAGCGCCAGCACGTGGAGCTGACGCGCGACCTCGCCGAACGCTTCAACAGCCGCTTCGGGCAGACGTTCGTGGTGCCCCAGGCGATGATCCTGAAGGACACCGCACGCATCTACGACCTGCAGAACCCGGAGTCGAAGATGTCGAAATCGGCGGACTCCGGGTCCGGCATCATCTGGCTGCTGGACGAGCCCGATGTCACGCGCAAGAAGATCATGCGGGCCGTCACCGACACCGACGGGGTGGTCTCGTTCGATCGCGCCGGAAAGCCCGGCATCTCCAATCTGCTCACGATCTTCGCGGCGCTCAGCGGGCGCTCCATCGAGTCCATCGAAGTGGACTACGACGGCACGGGCTACGGCGATCTGAAGAAGGGACTCGTGGAGGTGGTGGTCGAGCAGTTCACGCCCATCCGTCAGCGTGCGCTCGACCTCCTCGCCGATCCGGCTGAGCTCGATCGCATCCTCGCGGCGAACGCCGACCGCGCGACCGAGGTGGCCGAGGCCACGCTCGCCAAGGCATACGACCGGGTGGGCTTCCTCCCCCGGGCCCGCTGATGCCCCAGCCGGTCGAGCTCGTTTCGGAGCGGGTCACGCTCTCGATTCCCTGCGAGGCCGACATCGACCGGATCGCCGAGGTCTGCAGCGACCCGGCCATCGCGCGCTGGACGACCGTGCCCTCGCCCTATCGCCGTGAGAACGCGGTCGGATTCGTCGGCACGGTCGTCCCCGACGGCTGGGCGAGCGGACGGCTGTGCGTCTGGGCGATCCGCACGGAGGGCGTACTGGCGGGGATGATCAGCATCGGCGACATCCGCGAGCGCCGCGGCGAGATCGGGTTCTGGCTCGCGCCGGAGTTCCGCGGCCGCGGAGTGATGTCCGAGGCGACGCGGCTGGCGGTCGAGTACGCGTTCCGGCCGCGCCCAGAGGGCCTGGCCCTGAAGAGGATGGTGTGGCGGGCACTGGTGGGCAACACGGCGAGCGCAGCGGTCGCCCGGCGCGCCGGGTTCCGCTGGGAGGGCGTGGTCCCCCAGGGTGCGGAGCAGCGTGGCCGTCGCATGGACGAGTGGCGGGCGAGCCTGCGGCCGGAGGATCCGCGGGAGCCCGCGTCCGGCTGGCCTGAGCTGCCCGACGCGGAGGCTGCGCTGTGAGCACCCCGTCCGTGCCGCGTGTCGTCCTGTTCGATCTGGACGACACCCTCTTCGCGCATCGGGCCGCCGTCGAGACCGGCATCCTGCGGTACGCCGAGAGCCTCGGCAGTCCGTACGGCGCGCTCGAGGCGGATGAGCTGGCCACCCTCTGGCACGAGCTGGAGGAGGAGCACTACCACTCCTACCTCGCCGGCGACCTCGATTTCGAAGGGCAACGGCAGGCGCGCGCCCGCGACTTCGCCGCCCGCCACGGCGTCACGCTGAGCGACGCAGAGGCGAGCAGCTGGTTCGCCGACTACTTCCAGCACTACGTCGCCGCGTGGTCGCTGCACGACGACGCACTGCCGGCGCTCAACGCGCTGGAGGCGGCCATCCCGGGCGTCCGCTTCGGCCTCATCACCAACGGTGACCTGCCGTTCCAGCGACGCAAGGTGGAGGCGGTCGGATTGGATGCGCGGGTCGACCGGCTCATCGCCTCCGGCGAGGTCGGCGTGGTCAAGCCCGGCGCCGCGATCTTCCATGCGGCGTGCGAGGCGTTCGCCGTGGCTCCCGGCGAAGCCGCCTACGTCGGAGACCGCCTGCGCACGGACGCGATCGGGGCCGCCCGCGCGGGTCTGACCGGTATCTGGCTCAACCGGCGCGACGCCGTGCCGTCGTTCGAGGACGAGGTGGATGCCCTGGCTGCCGGAGTGCGCACCGTCCGCTCCCTCTCCGAGCTGGCCCCGCTGCTCACCGCATCGAGTTGACGCGACACGGCGAAGCGCCGCCCGGCGGTGCCGGGCGGCGCTTCTGTGCGGGGCGGGTCAGGCGTTGCGCACGTCGTCGTCGACCCAGTCGAAGGTCCGCGTGACGGCCTTCTTCCAGAGCCGGATCTGACGGTCGCGCTCGTCCGCATCCATCGCGGGCTCCCAGCGGCGGTCCTCCTGCCAGTTCTTGCGCAGGTCGTCCAGGTTCGCCCAGAACCCGGTCGCAAGACCGGCCGCGTAGGCGGCGCCGAGGGCGGTCGTCTCGGCGACGACCGGGCGCACGACGGGCACGCCGAGGATGTCGGCCTGGAACTGCATGAGCGTGTTGTTGGCGATCATGCCGCCGTCGACCTTCAGCTCCTGCAGGTCCACGCCGGAGTCGGCGTTGACCGCATCCAGCACCTCACGGGTCTGGAAGGCCGTGGCCTCCAGCACCGCGCGGGCGATGTGGCCCTTGTTCACGTACCGGGTCAGGCCGACGAGCGCACCGCGCGCATCCGCTCGCCAGTACGGCGCGAACAGGCCCGAGAACGCCGGCACGAAGTACGCGCCGCCGTTGTCGTCGACGGTCTTCGCCAGCTCCTCGATCTCCGGGGCGCTGGAGATGATCCCCAGGTTGTCGCGGAGCCACTGCACCAGCGAGCCGGTGACGGCGATGGAGCCCTCCAGCGCGTAGTGCGGCGCCTCGTCGCCCAGCTTGTAGCCGAGTGTGGTGAGCAGGCCGTTCTTGGAGTGGACGATCTCCTCACCCGTGTTGAAGATGAGGAAGTTGCCCGTGCCGTAGGTGTTCTTGGACTCGCCCGGATCGAACGCCGCCTGGCCGAAGGTCGCGGCCTGCTGGTCGCCCAGGATGCCGGCGACGGGAACTTCGCGCAGCAGGCTGGAGGACTCCACGGTGCCGTAGACCTCGGACGAGCTCCGGATCTCCGGGAGCATCGACCTCGGCACGCCGAACACCTCGAGGATGTCGTCGCGCCAGCTCAGCGTCTCCAGGTCCATGAAGAGCGTGCGGGAGGCGTTGGTGACGTCGGTGGCGTGAACGCCGCCGTCCGGACCGCCGGTCAGGTTCCAGAGGACCCAGCTGTCGGTCGTGCCGAACAGCAGGTCGCCCGCCTCTGCGCGCTCGCGAGCGCCCTCGACGTTCTCCAGGATCCAGACGATCTTGGTACCGGAGAAGTACGTCGCGAGCGGCAGGCCGACGATCTGCTTGAACCGTTCGGTGCCACCCTCGGCCGCCAGGCGGTCGACAATGGGCTGGGTGCGCGTGTCCTGCCAGACGATGGCGTTGTAGACCGGTTCGCCGGTGTTCTTGTCCCACACCACCGCGGTCTCCCGCTGGTTGGTGATGCCGACGGCGGCGATGTCGTGACGGGTGAGGTCGGCCTTGGACAGGGCCTGCCCGATGACCTCGCGGGTGTTGTTCCAGATCTCGACCGGATTGTGCTCGACCCATCCGGCCTTCGGAAAGATCTGCTCGTGCTCGAGCTGTCCGGACGAGACGATCGATCCGGACTTGTCGAAAATGATCGCCCGGGTACTGGTGGTGCCCTGGTCGATGGCGACGACGTAGTCGGCCATTGGTGACTCCTTTGTTCTCTTTGGGGTGGAGCAGAAGGGGCCGGTCCGGATGTTCCGGGCCGGCCCCGGGTCTTACTTGAGGATGACGAGCAGCGGGATCGCGAGCCAGCCGGCCAGCACACCGCCGATGATCGGGCCCGCCACCGGGATCCAGGAGTACGACCAGTCGCTCGGGCCTTTGCCCCGGATGGGGAGCAAGGCGTGGGCGATGCGGGGTCCGAGGTCACGGGCCGGGTTGATCGCGTAACCGGTCGGACCGCCGAGGCTGGCGCCGATGCCGATCACGAGGAGGGCGACGGGGAGCGCACCGAGGGCGGCGAGGCCGACGGCCTGACCGGGCTGGTGGCCGAAGGCGATCACGACGAACACCAGCACGAACGTGCCGATGATCTCCGTGACGAGGTTCCAGGCGTAGGTGCGGATGGCGGGGCCCGTCGAGAACACGCCGAGCTTGTTCGCGGGGTCCGGCTCCTCATCGAAGTGCTTCTTGTAGGCCAGCCAGGTGAGCGCGGCGCCGATGATGGCGCCGATCAGCTGGCCGAGGATGAAGACCACGATGGTGACGAAGTTCACGTCGACGACGGCTTTGCCGACACCGAAGTGGCTCTGCCCGTTGGCCACGAGCCCGAGGGTGACCGCCGGGTTGAGATGGGCGCCCGAGTTGTATGCGACCACCACCCCGGAGAACACCGCGATACCCCAGCCGATGTTCACCATCAGGAACCCGCCGTTGAAGCCCTTGTTCCTGATGAGGGCGACGTTCGCCACCACACCGGTACCGAGGAGGACCAGCATCGCTGTGCCCACCAGCTCGGACAGGAAATCCACACCTAAATTGTCCACGTTGACCTTCCAGTTGTTCCGTTGACCCGCACCCTGTCGTGCGTTCTGGTGAGGCTCTTGTCAGGGTGGGCATTGTGAACGCTATTGCGGCCACGCTCGCGGTGACAAGAACCCTGTCATGCACGTTCGTGCATTATCGAACAGCAGCGGCTTCGCTCCCATCCCCCGACTTCAGCTGCACCCGATGGGCGTCGGCGAGGTCCGCTACGAACGAATCTTCCTCCTCGGCGCGACGGTTTGGCGACCATCCCAGCGCGGTTGCTGCGATTTCGCCGATCTCGTGCACGAGCGGAAGTGTGATGGCGCCGGTGAAGGCGAGGCTGGTGCGGCGCAGGAAGACATCGGCGAGGTGCACGGCATGCTCACTGCGGACCAGGTGGTCGATCTCGGCGTGCGAGTAGCTCGGCGCGGCCGCGAGCGGCGCGTCCTCCCCGTCCCAGCCGGCGATCGCGTCGATGACGAACGTCGCCCTCGTCCCGTAGCGGTGCAGCAGGGTCGCAGCGCGCTCGGCGCCGACGTCCGCGCCGTACCGGGCGATCCAGTCGCGCTCCGCCTGCGGAGTGGTCGGGAAGCCGGCCCCGCCGCCGATCGGCAGGCCGAGCGTCTGGACCGTGCGCTCGGCACCGAGTGCCTGCAGCGTCTCGTTCGCGAGGTGCTCGCTCAGCGCCCGGAACGTGGTCCACTTGCCGCCCACCAGGCTGAGGACGCGGGTGTCGCTAAGGCCCGGGATCGTCCCCGGGACGATGCGGTAGTCGCGCGAGACGAATCCGGGCGCCGTGTCGTCGTGGTGCGGCAGCGGGCGGACGCCCGAGAAGGTGTAGACGATCTGCTCCCGGGTGACCGGGATCGCTGGGAAAACGTGCGAGACCAGTTCGATGAAGTAGTCGATCTCGTCCTCGGTGATCACCGCGCGCTCGGACATGTCGGCATCGATGTCGGTGGTGCCGACCATGACCCGGCCCTTCAGCGGGTAGATCAGGACGATCCGGCCGTCATTGTTCTCGAAGAACAGCTCGCGGCCCTGGCAGGCCTCGAGGAGCTCGGGGTTGTCGAGCACGATGTGGGAGCCCTTGGTGCCGCCCATGTAGCGGGTCGCCTCGCCGAGGGCGGTGTTCGTCAGATCCGTCCAGGGACCGGAGGCGTTGACGACGACATCCGCGGTGATGGCGAACTCCTCGCCGGTCTCCCGGTCGCGGACGAGCACGCCTCCGTCGCGGACGCCGATGGCCTCCACGTAGTTGACGGCGCGTGCGTGCGGCCCGGCTGCGAGCCCGTCGGCGAGGACGTCGAGCGCGAGGCGCTCAGGGTCGTGCACGGAGGCGTCGAAGTAGGTGGCGGTGTACTTCAGGTCCGGGTTCAGCGCGGGCAGCGACTCCAGCGACTTCTTCCTGCCGTGGAAGCTGTGGCGCGGGACGCTGCCCCCGTCGCGCGAGAACGCGTCGTAGATCGTCAAGCCGGTCTTGATCAGGAACGCTCCGCGCTCCTTCGGCTTGCCCTGCTTGTGGGTGAGGAACCGGAGCGGTGCGGCGAGGATGCCGGAGAAGGTGGAGTAGACCGGGATGGTCGTCTGGAGCGGCTTCACGTAGTGCGGGGCGATCCTGAGCAGGCCGTTGCGCTCGGTGACCGACTCCTTCACGAGGCGGAACTCGCCGTTCTCGAGGTAGCGGATGCCGCCGTGGATCATGTGGCTGGAGGCCGCCGATGCTCCGGAGACGAAGTCGTTGCGCTCGACGAGCACCACATCCACACCCTGCAGGGCGAGGTCGCGGAAGGTGCCGAGCCCGTTGATGCCGCCGCCGACGACGAGCACCTGTGCTCGTGGGTTGTCTCGGAGGCGCTGGACCTCGGTGCGTGCGGTCGACTTCGTCGTCACGATCTTCTCCTGATGCTTCTGGCTCGGCGGTGCTGTGCGGTTATAGTCTTCGGTGGCAGCACAACTTCGATCAAGCCGCATGCACATACGTGCACCGGCTCGTCACCCCGAGAAGTCGTCCCAGCGAAGAAGGCCCCGAATGCCCCAACCCGAAACCGAACACCTGCCCGAGAAGGTCCGCGACGCCCTCAAAGCCGGTCACCTCTATTACATGCAGGACCTGACGATGGAGGCGATCGCGCACGAGATGCACACCTCGCGCTCGAGTGTCTCCCGGCTGCTCAGCTACGCGCGGTCGTCGGGACTGGTGACCATCCAGATCGCCGAGCCGCACGAAGGTGCGACACGCATCCAGCAGGCGATCCACGACCGCTACGGCATCGCCGCGCACATCGTCCCCATGCCGAGCGCGATCAGCGACGTCGACCGGCTGGAGCGGGTGGCGATCTCGGCTGCACGGATTCTCGACCGCTTCATCGACTCCAACCAGACGGTCGGGATCGCGTGGGGCTCGACGATGAGCGCCCTGAGCCGGCACCTCATCCCCAAGGAGCTGCACAACGTGGAGTTCGTGCAGCTGAACGGGGCAGGGAACACCTACACCACCGGCGTGCTCTACGCCTCGGAGATCCTCCGTCGCTTCGGGGACACGTACTCCGGCACCATCCAGGAGTTCCCGGTCCCGGCTCTGTTCGACGATCCGCAGACCAAGGTCGCCATGTGGCGTGAGCGCAGCACGCGGCGCATCCTCGACATCCAGGCACGGATGGATGTGGCTCTGTTCGGCCTCGGCTCCCCCTTCTCGGAGGTGCGCTCCCACGTCTACGCCGGCGGGTACCTCGACCAGGCGGACTACGAGTCGCTCGATGCCTCCGGCGTGGCCGGCGATGTCGCCACGGTGTTCTTCCGCGAGGACGGCAGTCATCACGGCATCCCCCTCAACGAGCGCGCGAGCGGGCCGGACATCGACCTCATCACGCGCGTCCCGCGGCGGGTCTGCATCGTGTCGGGGCCGTCGAAGGTGCACAGCCTCCGGGGTGCCCTCGCGGCAGGCCTCATCACCGACCTGATCGTGGACGAAGGGACGGCTCGCGCCCTCGTGCAGCTCACGCAGCCCGTCGCGCCCATCGGTCCTGCGCCGGTGGCCCAGCAACAGGACACCGAGGCCGACGAGGCCGTCACGGCCGCCTGACCGGAGCGTCACCGGGCGTCGCATCCACAACGGGAATAGACGACGCCCCCCTGCGTTGATCTACACTCGACAACGAAACACGTGCTCCGGGGTCGGTGAAAGTCCGAACCGGCGGTGACAGTCCGCGAGCGGGACGCCCAGGCGCCCTGCTGAGCCGGTGGAATTCCGGCACCGACGGTAATGCGTCAGGCTCAGGCCTGTCGCTCAGTCCGGATGGGAGGCAGCACGGTGGGCGGTCCTTAGGGGCCGGTGCCCGCGCGACCCCGGTGACACGTCTCGACGAGAGACGGGATGGCAACGGGATGACGTGGGAAGCCCCCATGCGCAGGGCGCTCGAGCTGGCGGCCAACGGCCCGGCCACGGGCGTGAACCCGCGGGTCGGCTGCGTCCTCCTCGACCCCGACGGCCACCTCCTGGCCGAGGGCTGGCATCGCGGTGTCGGCACCCCGCACGCCGAAGTGGATGCGCTGAGCAGGCTGCCGGAGGGCGGCGCCCGCGGCGCGATAGCCGTCGTCACCCTCGAGCCGTGCAACCACTGGGGCCACACCGGTCCCTGCTCGGAGGCGCTGATCGCCGCGGGCGTGGCGCGCGTCGTCTACGGGACCGCCGACCCGGGCCGCCACTCCGGCGGGGGCGCTGAGCGTCTGCGGGAGGCGGGCGTCGAGGTGATCGGCGGAGTGCTCCGCGACGAGATCGAGGCCTTCCTCGGCGACTGGCTGACCGCCGCCCGGCTCGGCCGGCCCTACATCGTCGTGAAGTGGGCGAGCAGCCTGGACGGCCGCGCCGCAGCGGCCGACGGAACGAGCCGCTGGATCACCGGCGCAGCAGCGCGTCAGCGGGTGCACGAGCAGCGCGAAGCCTCGGACGCGATCGTCGTCGGCACCGGAACGGTGCTGGCCGACGACCCGAGTCTGACCGCGCGCGGCGACGCCGGGGAGCTGATGCGCACCCAGCCGACGCCGGTGGTGATCGGCACCCGCGCCATCCCGAAGGACGCCGCCGTCTTCCGCCACCCGCATCCCGTGATCTTCGAGGGGACCCACGATCTGCACGAGGTCGTCGCCGACCTGCACCAGCGCGGCTTCCGCCGTGCGTACGTGGAGGGCGGGCCGACCCTGGCGAGCGCCTTCGTGGCGGCGGGCCTGGTGGACGAGTACGCCATCTACCTGGCGCCGACGCTCCTCGGCGGACCGCGCGTCGCGCTCGGCGACATCGGGGTCGAGACGATCGGCGACCAGCGGAGGCTGCGGATCGTCGAGGTCGAACAGCTCGGCGGCGACCTGCTCATCCGTGCCGTCCCCGTGCCCGTCGGTGCCGTTCGCGCCGGTGCCGTTCGCGCCGGTGCCGTTCGCGCCGGTGCCGTTCGAGCCGACCGGGACGAGGCCGCGCACGTCGGCGGCGCCGGCATCTTCCCGAGCACGGGCATCCCGGCCTCCGACATCCCGGCTGACATCCCGAGCACGGGCATCCCGACCACCGACACCCCGACCACCGACGCCGGAGCCCCGCTCCCGGCCGGACAGGAGAACTGACCATGTTCACCGGAATCATCGAAGAGCTGGGCGAGATCACCGCCGTCGAGCGCAGTGCGGACGCCGCACGCGTCACCGTCCGGGGACCGCTCGCCGTCAGCGACGCCCGGCACGGCGACTCCATCTCGGTCAGCGGCGTCTGCCTCACCGTGATCGACAAGGACGCCGAGACGTTCACGGCGGATGTGATGGCCGAGACCCTCGTCATGAGCACGCTGGACGACGTCCAGCCCGGCCGCCGGGTCAACCTGGAGCGAGCGGCGCAGGTCGGCGACCGCCTCGGCGGGCACATCGTCCAGGGCCACATCGACGGCACCTCCACCGTTCTCTCGGTCACGGACGGCAGCGCCTGGCGCGTCGTCCGGCTGGGCCTCGACCCGGAGCACGCCCCCCTCGTGGCGCGCAAGGGCTCTATCGCGATCGACGGCGTCTCGCTCACGGTCAGCGCCGTGGGCGGCGGGCGCGAGGACGGCTGGTTCGAGGTGTCCCTCATCCCCGAGACCCTGGTCGCGACGACCCTCGGCGACCGCGTCGCGGGTGACCGCGTCAACATCGAGACGGACATCCTCGCCCGTCATGTGGAGCGCATGCTCGCGCTCGAACCGGAACTGAGCGAACGGAGCGCGTCATGAGTCTGGCCACCATCCCCGAGGCCCTCGCAGAACTACGGGCGGGCCGCCCGGTCATCGTCGTCGACAACGAGAGCCGGGAGAACGAGGGCGACGTGCTGATCGCCGCCGAGCTCGCCAGCCAGGAGTGGATCGCCTGGACGGTCAAGCACTCGTCCGGCTTCATCTGCGCGCCGATGACCAACGAGATCGCGGACCGGCTGGAGCTGCCGGTCATGGTCGTCGCCAACGAGGACGCCCGCGGCACCAACTACACGGTCAGCGTGGATGCGGCCAACCGCCTCTCCACCGGCATCAGCGCCGCCGACCGCGCCCACACGCTGCGCGTGCTGGCGAACCTCGACAGCACGCCGACGAGCCTCCACCGGCCGGGCCACATCCTGCCTCTGCGTGCGGTCGAGGGCGGTGTCCGGGAACGCGACGGGCACACCGAGGCGGCGGTCGACCTGCTCCTCCTGGCGGGGATGACGCCCGTGGGGGCGATCGCGGAGATCGTCGCCGACGACGGCGAGATGATGCGCCTGCCCGGCCTCATCGAGCTCGGTCAGCGCGAGGGCGTGCTCGTCGTCACCATCGAGGCCCTCATCGCCTACCTGCAGGAGTTCCACTGCGACCAGCCTCTGGAGGCCGTCGCGCCCGTCCCGGAGACCTCGCGGGTGATCTTCGAGGTGGAGACGACCGTCCCGACGACGCACGGGCCGTTCCGGATGCGCGCCTACCGCGACCGGACGACCGGCGCCGACCACGTGGCGATCGTGGCGGGGACACCCCGCAGGGACGGCACGCTGGTCCGCGTCCACTCGGAGTGCCTCACGGGTGAGGCGTTCGGGTCGCTGAAGTGCGAGTGCGGGCCGCAGCTCGACGCGGCGCTCGACACCATCCAGCGCGAAGGCGGCATCGTCGTCTACCTGCGCGGCCACGAGGGACGCGGCATCGGCCTGATCAACAAGCTGCGCGCCTACAAGCTGCAGGAGGAGGGACTCGACACGCTCGACGCGAACCTCGCCCTCGGCCTGCCGATCGACGCCCGCGACTACGGTGCGGCCACGGCGATCCTGCAGGACCTGGGCATCCAGTCGGTTCGCCTGCTGACCAACAACCCGGAGAAGGTCCGCCAGCTCGAGGAGCACGGAATCGCCGTCGAGGAGCGAGTGCCGCTCATCGTCGGCATCGGCGCTTTCAACGAGGGCTACCTGGAGACCAAGCGCGACCGGATGGGTCACGCGATCGGGGACATCGACCCGTTGTCCGCGACGGATGAGACCGACGAGACGGCTGCGGGATTCGCAGCAGGGAGGACCACACGATGAGCGGAGCCGGAGCCCCCAGCGCCGAGGAGCGGATCGACGGGAGCGGCCTGAACGTCGTCGTCGTGGCCGGCCGCTGGCACGAGACCATCAGCGAGGCCCTCGTCGCCGGCGCGCAGCGGACCTTGGAGGCGTCGGGCGCCACGCACACGCTGGTCCGCGTCCCCGGAAGCTTCGAGCTTCCCGTCGTGAGCAAGGCCGCCCTCGAGGCGGGCGCCGACGCGGTGGTGGCCCTCGGGGTCATCATCCGCGGCGGCACCCCGCACTTCGAGTACGTCTCGGCGGCGGCGACGGACGGGCTGACCCGCGTCGCACTCGACACGGGCAAACCGGTCGGTTTCGGCGTGCTCACGCTCGACGACGAGGCGCAGGGCATCGACCGCTCCGGCCTCCCCGGCTCCAAGGAGGACAAGGGCGCCGAGGCGGCTCACGCCGCCCTCGCCACCGCGCTGGCCCTCCGAGCTCTCCGCGCCTAGCCGTTCTGACCCAGCCCCACCATCGAGTCCGCAGAGACTGCACGCCGCTTCGGCGTGTCGCGTGCAGTCTTCGCGGACTCGATGGTGGGCGGCCCGCCTGAGGGTTACGGCTTCCAGACCATGAGGATGACGACGACGAGGAGCAGGAGGCTCGCGACGCCGGAGCCCGCGGCCAGCTGCGGGTAGCGGGAGGCTGTGCCGTCCCGCAGGGACTCGGCGGCGCGGCGCATGGTCGGCACGACGAGGAAGAGCGTCAGCGCGAGGGCGACGACGTACAGGATGATCGACCACAGGATCCACGGGGTCGTGATGCCGAGGTGGAACTTCGGGTCGGCCATGCCCATGAGGCCGAATCCGAACAGCACCACGAGCAGCGAGAGCAGTGAGAGCAGGTTGGTCGACTTCGCGAGCGTTTCGACCTGGCGGGAGTCCCCGGCGCGGACGGCTCGCATCGCCGTCATCGGGAGGATGGCCATCGGGCCGACGATGAAGACCGCCGACACCACGTGCAGCACTGCAAAAAGCGTTTCCATGCCTCCAGCGTAGCGAGATGTCCTCACTCGGCCGGCTCGCGCACCACATCCCTCCCCGCTCCTGGCTGAGTAGCGAAGGTGATCGGGTGCCGAATCTCCTTCGAATGGCAGTGGTGAAGGAGATTCGAACGGTATTCGTTCGAATCTCCTTCGCTGGCGGGGCTCCTTAACTGGCAGTCGAGCAGCCCGGGCCGCGGTCGGGACGAGGCGCTCAGTCGAGGAAGAGGGCGCGCAGGCGGCGTGTGGTGAGGATCAGGCCGAGCACGATCATCACGGCGAAGTAGAGGACGTGCCACAGCATCCCGACGTTCACCTCGCCGGTCGTGAGGCCGCGGACGAGTTCCACGCCCTGCCAGAGCGGCATCGCCTTGATGACGACCTGCAACGGCTCCGGGTAGACGGTGATCGGGTAGAAGGTCGCCGACAGGAGGAACATCGGCAGCAGGATGAAGTTGATCCAGTCCATCTGCTGGAACGTCTTCATGTAGCTCGTGACGCCCATCCCGAAGCTCGCGAAACCGAACGCGATCAGCAGGACGGCCGGCAGCGCCAACAGCGCCCACCAGGACAGGGTGAGGCCGAGGACCTGCATCACGATCATGAATCCGACGGCATAGAGGGCTCCGCGCAGCAGGGCGAGCAGGATCTCGCCGAGCGCGACATCCAGCGGGCCGAGAGAGGTGGCGAGCATCCCCTCGTAGAGCTTGGCGAAGTGCATCTTGAAGAAGACGTTCCACGTCGAGTCGTAGACGGCGCCGTTCATGGCGGCGGTCGCCAGCAGGGCCGGGGCGATGAACGCGGCGTAGGGGACGCTCTGGCCCGACGAGGTGTGGATGCTGCCGACGAGCGCACCGAAGCCGATCCCGAGCGAGAGCAGGTAGAAGATCGGCTCGAAGAAGCCGGAGACGATGACCAGCCAGTTGGTGCTCCGCGTCGCCGACCACCCGCGCTGCATGACGGAACGCGCGTTGCCGGCGTAGAGGGCGCGCACCGGTCCGGAGCGTGGCTCGGTCAGGGTGGCGCGCTGGTCGGTGGCGGTCACTTGTTCAGCCTCCTCGCGGCGATCCGGCGCGCCCACAGCCAGAAGACGACGAACAGAGCGAGCAGGTACACGATGTGGACGACGGACAGCCAGAGCGGCTCGCTCATCCCGTAGGAGAACACCCGTGAGAGCTGGGTCGAGTGCCAGAGGGGCGAGACCCAGCCGATCCACTGCAGGAACCACGGCATGTTCGCGAGCGGGAAGAACGTCCCCGAGAACAGGGTCAGAGGCAGCAGGACGAACCGCATCAGCATGGCGATCTGCCCGCTGTCCTGCTCGATCGTCGCGACGTAGGCCATGATCGGCGCGCCGAAGGCCAGCCCGCCGATCGTGCCGACCAGGATGCCCACGAAGGCCCAGGCACCGGGAACGGCGCCGAAAAGCGCCATGAAGGCGAAGTAGACGGCGGTGGTACCGAGCAGCCGGGCGACCACCGCGATGACGACACCATCGATGATCTGGCCGGGCGCGATCGGCGAGGCGTTGATGCCGTAGAACGTGGGATTCCACTTGAAGCCGAGCAGGATCGGGTAGGTGAACTCCTCGCTCGCGACCGTGACGGCAGCGGTGCAGAGCAGCGCAGGCGCGACGAAGGCCAGATAGCTGACGCCGTCGACGGCGTGCGGCCCGAGGTTCGCGCTGACCAGGCTGCCGAGACCGAGACCCATCGCGAGGAGGTAGAGCAGCGGGTTGCCGAATCCCGTCACGAGCAGGGTCTGGAGGTAGGACCGCATGACGCGGAAGCGGTGCTCGGCCACGTACCACGCGCCGAAGCGGCGGGGGCGGACGGCTGCGGTCAGCGCGGCGCGCGCGCCGTCGCCGCCCTCGGCGCCCGGTCCCGGGGCGCCGGGTGTCCCGGACCGGCCGACGATCGCGCTCATTCGATCAGGCTCCGTCCGGTCAGCCGGAGGAACACATCCTCGAGGCTCGAACGCCGCACCAGGCTGGTCAGCGGATGCAGGCCGCGCTCGACGATGCGGACGAGCTCCGCCTCGCCGTCGTCGCTGTAGACGAGGATGCGGTCGGGCAGCACCTCGATCCGCTCGCCCACCCCGTCCAGGCGTTCCGCGACCTCCGCATTGCGT
>NZ_JBNDHX010000077.1:0-18513 GCF_056755275.1 Leifsonia sp. HAY1-4F | reverse complement strand
CGTGGTGCAGCCGGCCGCCGCCAGGGCGATGGTGATGCCGACTGCCGCGGCCGCTAGGCCGTGTCTCTTCTTCATTGTGTGCCTCTCGAATCGGGTGGTGCAGTGCTAGCTGAGGACTTCGTAGACGCGGATGGTGGTGGCGTGGGGGTTGGCCTGGGCGCGCCCGACGAAGACCGAGCGCGTGAGCCACGTCAGCCCGGGGGAGACGGTCCGGAAGCGCGGCGTGGTGAGGAAGTAGTCGCCGCCGGGTACGACCTCGCCCTCGATGCCGCCGGTCGCGGGTCCACCGGTGATCGGGATGAATTCGAGGGTCTCGTCGCCTCGATGCTCGAGCGGGGCGCCCGGACCGACGAGAGCGGTGACCCGGAAGCTGTAGCGCAGTACCGGTGCGGCGTCCATCGGTGCCTCCGAGTGATCTGTGACCGCGCTCCGTCGCGCGGTTGCCTCAGTATGTCGATAGTGGATGAGATAGTCAATAGCATTCACTAGATGGTTCCGGGGATGCTATACAGGTTTGAGACAATGCATCGCACAGCGAGGAGCGGATCATGGGAGATCAGCGAGTGGGACCCCGACGATGACCCAGGTCGCACACGTCCGGCGCAAGCGCGGATCGCTCAGCCGCGACGAGATCGTCGCCGCGGCCCTCCGCCTGATGGACGGCGAGGGCGAATCGGCCCTGACGTTCTCGCGTCTGGGGGAGGAGCTGCGCTCGTCCCCCACTGCGGTGTACCGCCACTTCACCAGCCGCAACGAGCTCCTGGAGGCGCTGGGCGATCATCTCGACGGCATCTCGCTGGAGGGCTATGAACCGACCGACGACTGGCGCGCCGACCTCACCGATCTGGCCTGGCGCGCCTGGCGGACCGCCGCCGCGCATCCGGCGGCGGCGGCCCTCAGCTTCACCCTGGTGGCGAACGGCACGAACGAGCTCCGCGCCGTCGAGTGGATACTGCGCGCGCTGGCGGTCGCGGGCCTCCGCGGCCGCATCGCCGTCATCCACTACCAGGCGTACGCCACGATGGTGCTCGGTGCCGCGGCCTCCTATGGCGCCCGGTTGGCGAGCGCCGGCCCGCGCGAGGTGGCCGACGGATGGATCCAGGTCTACGCGCCGACGGATCCGTCCCTCTATCCGTACGCCGAGGCGGCCAAGGCGGACCTGGCCTTCATCAACTACGAAGAGGTTTTCAGCGTGCAGCTCGAGATGTACTTGACGGCGCTGCCCCTCGCGACGACGAAGGACGGCTGAGCCGCTCCTGGGCTATGGCCCAGGGTTCACATCCCACTGGAAGCGCTACACGATCGTGCTTGCGGTAGACCAGTATGGCTAGGTCAGCCGCACGAATCGCGCCGGCGCCCGCACCTCGAGTCGGGCGATGCCGAAAGTCAGAGGGGGATTGAATGACACAATTCGATGGACCGAGCCGTCCCGCCCCGCCTGGAGATCAGGGGATATACGCGCCCGGGCCATACCCGCCCGGCTTTTACGCCTACGCGCCGATAGCAGTGCGGAAACCAACCGGCTGGTTCGTGGTGAACTGGTTGCTCTTCTGGCCTCTTGCGTTGTACTCGCTCCTCTCCGCTTGGAGCAAGATCGACCCCGCCCTGCGCATCGGTGACTTCGCGAATGCCCAGTTTCAGGTCCGGCGCGTTCGCACCTTCGGGATCATCGGCCTCTGTGTCGGCTGCGCATCCTTCGTGCTGAGTGTCGTCCTGCTCGTAGTGGTAGCAACCATTGTCACCACCGTCGACGGCTCTCTCGCATCCGTGTCGGCGAGGAGTTCAGCTCAGGCTGATGAGCAGCTGGGCAAGATCCTGCCGCCGCCGTCGGACGCGAAGCCGTGGGTGGGTTCGCCAACCGGCGTTCTGGATCTGCCCACCTTCGTCGGCCAGTTCTACGCCCCGGACTCGCGCGGGCAGGAGACGAAGCTGGCCCAGCAGCGGGGCTTCGTCTCCGCTGCCCGGCACGGCTGGATCAACGCCGACCAGTCGCAGACCGAGATCGTCTTGATCGAGTTCCGGACCCCGCAGGGCGCCGACAGCATGTATCGAGACCTCATTCGGGCCTGGCAGGACGGCAAGGACGGCGGGCGCGCCCAGTCGGCTCCAGACGTGAACGGCACAAGCCTGGTCATCGACAAGCTGGATTCGCTCGGCAACGCCCAAGTTCGGATGACTGCCCCACACGGCAACATCCTCGTGTACGTGCGTTATTTCACGGCAGCAACGCCTGAGCCAGACCAAACCAAGAACATCATTCAGCAGCAACTTGCCGCGCTGGGCTGACAGAAGGCGCGTTCGAAGACGCGGAAGACGTTTTCGATGGTGTGAGCGATCACAGTGCAGGTGCCTTGCCCCGATAGACCACCGCTTCGTGTCGTTGTGTCTCGGCTCTTGACTGCTCGCCGTTGGGTCTGCTCTAATTCGAACACAATGTGATCGCTCACAATCGTGAGCGATCACAGTGGCATTTCGACCCCCGTTGCAATGGAACCTGAACGATGAAGATCACGATTCCCGCACTCGTCCCTGCTGTGGCAGCGGCGGCGCTCGCGCTGTCCGGCCGCAGCCGGAGGGCAACCGGCACCGCGGGGGCCAGCAGGCCGGCGGTGGGCCTCTGGATCGATCGACGTCAACCAGGGTGGTCGCGATGCGGCTCTACCGCGTTCGGGCGCGGTACTTCCGCCACTGCCCGGAGCTGAACATCCATCTCCCCCACGAAAGGCGCACCATCATGCACTCTGATGACTCCTCGAGGCGACGGCGCGTGGGAAGCGGCATCGTCGCCGCTTCCGCCGCGGTCGCCGTGCTCGCGCTCGCCGGCGCAGCCGTTGCGAGCCCGCCTCCGCCCGATCTGCTCAGGACCTCGGCCGTGACGGCGGTCCCCGCGGCCTCCGTCACGACGACGACGTCGGTGCCGAAGCCGGCCAGCGCGTGGTCCTTCGACGAAGGAACCGGCACCTCCGCAGCCGATTCTGCAGGCACCGACAGTGCGACGCTCGGTTCCGGTGCGTCATGGATCGCCGGTGCCGTCGGATCGCACGCGGTGTCCCTCGACGGCAGCCCCAACGGCGCCGTCGTCGCTCCGGCTCCCGCGGTCGACACCTCGAAGAGCTTCACGGTGTCGGCCTGGGTGAACTTCTCATCCGTCGGCGGCTACCAGACGATCAGCGGAATCGACGGGGCGAACATCGGCGGGTTCTTCCTTCAGCTCTCTGGACAGACCGGGAAGTTCGCGATGACCCGGCGCGCAGCGGACAGTGACTCCGCGGCCGAGGTGCGAGCGGATTCCGACGTGGCCCCCGTGGCGAACACCTGGTACCACGTAGTGGGCGTGGATGACACGGCCTCGTCGTCGCTCCAGATCTACGTCGACGGCCAGGCAGGCTCCGGCGCGTCGTTCTCGTCGCCGTGGCAGGCGACAGGCGCGACCTCCATCGGCCGCGGCGACTACAACGGCCCGACAGACTACGTCCACGGTGCCGTGGACGATGTGCAGTACTTCGCGTCAGCGCTGACAGCGGATCAGGTCGCCAACATCGACGCGTCCGCGCACTGGACGTATGACGAGGGCACCGGGACGACAGCGGCCGATTCGACGGGGAATGGCAACGAGCAGACGCTCGCCGCCGGTGCCGGCTGGGCGGACGGTCGTGTCGGTGCCCACTCGGTGAGCTTCGACGGATCGAGCACCGGGTACGCCTCCGTCGGCAAGCCTGTCGTGGACACGCGCTACTCGTTCTCGGTCGCCGCCTGGGTCAAGCTCGCGTCGACCACCGGCTTCCAGGACATCGCCTCGGTCGACGGCGCGAACGTCAGCGGCTTCTATCTCCAGTTGCGGGGTGACACCGGGAAGTTCGCCTTCACCCGGCTCGCCAGCGACTCGACGAGCGCGGCCGCCACCTATGCGTCCGCCAGTGCGCCGCCCACGGCAGGCACCTGGTATCACCTGGTCGGGGTCTACGACGCCGGCGCGAAGACCTTGGCGCTCTACGTGAACGGGACACTGCAATCCACCGTCGCGTTCACGACCCCGTGGCAGGCCACCGGTTCGTTCGCCACGGGACGCGGGGCGTACAACGGCCCCACCGACTTCCTCTCCGGCGATGTCGATGACGTCCAGGTGCTCGACTATGCAGCGACCGCGAACGATGTGTCGGGCATCGAAGGCAACTCCGGAGGACAGCTCACCGTCGACGCCGCCAACGCCGCACATGCGCTTCCGAGCAGCTTCTTCGGCCTGATGACGGAGGACATCAACCACTCGATGACGGGTGGACTGTACGCGGAACTGATCAACAACCGGTCGATGATGGCCAGCACGACCGCGCCCGTCGAGTGGAACAGCGTGAACGGCGCCGCCCTCTCGCTGGACAAGTCGAACCCGCTCAACAAGGCCCTGACCCAGTCGCTCCGGGTCGACCTGGGTGGTGCGGACGCGCACCGAGCCTCCGGAGTGTCGAACAACGGATACTGGGGCATCCCGGTCACGCCCGATCAGACGTACTCCGCGCAGTTCTTCGCCATGGGGACGAAGGGCTTCCGCGGACCGCTCACGGTGTCTGTGGTGAGTTCCGACGGCTCCACGGTGTACGCGACGGCACAGGTGAACGGCGTCACCGGCGCGTGGAAGCAGTTCTCCGCGAAGTTGAAGACAGGCTCGAAGGCGCCGACCACCGCGGATGCGCGTTTCGTCATCACCGCAAGCGGAAACGCGGGTCAGAGTCTGTGGCTCGACAATGTGTCGCTGTTCCCGCCGACGTATGACAACCTCGCCAACGGCCTCCGCCCGGATCTGATGACCAAGCTCGCTGGGCTGAAGCCGGCGTTCATCCGCGAGCCCGGCGGCAACTACCTGGAAGGCAACACGATCGACACCCGCTTCAACTGGAAGAACACGATCGGACCGACCTGGACGCGTCCAGGCCACCAGGACGACGCGTGGGGGTACTACTCCACCGACGGGATGGGCCTCCTCGAGTACCTGGAATGGTGCGAGGAACTGGGTGCCCGGCCGCTGCTCGCCGTGTACGCGGGCTACTCGTTGAACGGTTCGGTGGTTCCACAGGATCAGCTGCAGCCGTACGTGCAGGACGCACTCGACGAGATCCAGTTCGCGACAGGACCTGCGACCAGCACCTGGGGCAAGATCCGTGCTGAGGACGGGCACCCTGCTCCCTTCAGCATCTCGACGGTCGAGATCGGCAACGAAGACTTCTTCGACAGGAGCGGCAGCTACAACTCCTACCGGTTCCCGATGTTCGCGGACGCGATCAAGAAGGAGTACCCGAACCTGAGCCTCGTTGCGACGGCCGCCGTGACCTCGCGCACCCCGGACATCATCGACGACCACTACTACAACTCGCCGTCGTGGATGAACTCGAACGCCAATCTGTACGACCACACCTCGCGGACAGGCCCGAAGGTCCTGGTCGGCGAATGGGCGTCGCAGGAAGGTGCGCCGACGCCGGACCTGGCGGCCGCGGTCGGAGACGCCTCCTGGCTGACCGGCCTGATGCGGAACTCCGATCTGGTGATGGGGGAGTCGTATGCGCCGATGCTGGTCGACGTCAATGATGACCGGTGGAAGACGAACCTGATCGGCTTCAACGCCCTGACGAGTTACGTGTCACCCAGCTACTGGGCGCAGTCGATGCTGGCCAAGAACCACGGCGACCAGGTGCTCAATGCCTCCTACAGCGGCATCGGCGGCATGAACGTCACCGCGACCAAGGACAGTGTCACCGGAAAGATCTATGTGGTGATCGTCAATCCCAGCTCCAAATCCCAGAAGGTGCAGCTGAACATCACGGGTGTGGACTCGCTCAAACCCACCGGAACGGCCGTCGTGCTGACTTCCGCGAGCGGGACGGACACCAACACCATCAACGATCCGAACAACGTGGCCCCCGTCACGACGTCGATCAGCGGTGTCACACCGGCGTACGAGCGCGTCGTTCCCGCGAACTCCGTGACGGTGCTCGACCTGAACTGATCGCAGAACCGCGCAAGAGCCCACCCCGGCCCGGACGGGGTGGGCTCTTCTGTCTGCCGCGGTCCGCGCTGACTGTGAACCGCCCTCAGCGGAGTGCGCGTCTCAGGCCGACCAGTCTCTCGACGACGACGACGATGATGGCCGAGAAGACGATCAAGACGACGGACAGCGAGGCCACGGCCGCGTCCGCAGACGTCGCCACATAGTTCATGAGCTGCACTGGCAGGGTCGGCTTGCCCGACTGCGCGACGAAGAGCGCGATCACGAGTTCATCGAAGGAGACGACGAAGGCCATCACAGCGCCGGCGATGACCCCCGGAAGAATGATCGGGAAGGTCACATGCCGAAAGACCGTGGACCCGCTCGCGCCCAGCACTCGCGCCGCCTCCTCGCTCGAGGTGTCGGATGTCGCCAGGCTCATCATCGTCGTGCGCATAACATACGGCAGGGTGATGCTGATGTGGCCGATGACGATCGCGGCGTAGGTGTTCATCAGGCCGAGCGGCCCGAGTACCAGGACGAGGCCGAGGGCGAGCACGATCGTAGGCACGAGGAGCGGGCTGAGGAAGAATGCCGAGATGGCGCCGCGGCCGGGGAAGTCGTAGCGCTGGATGGCCAATGAGGCGGGCACTCCCACCAGGAGCACGACGACTGTCACGATCGACGCGGTGATCAACGACGTCTGCAGCCCGCTGACGAATACGGTCTTCTGCGGCAGGATGGCGTACCAGTTCCAGGTGAATCCCTCTGGCGGAAAAGAGAGATAGGTGTTGGAGCTGAACGAGATCACCACCACGATCAGCAGCGGTGCGAGCAGGAAGAGATAGAGCGCGCCGACGAGGATTCTGAAGGCGATGGCTCCGCCGTCGATCCGTTGACGCGAAGGTGTGAGCTGGGTCATTTCAGGCTCCGAGTCTGCGGGCGAGGCGCTGGTACAGCGCGACGACCGTTCCGAAGAGGATCAGGAGGATCACCGAGAGCGATGCAGCGAACGGCCAATTGAGCAGTCCCGTTGTCTGGTCGTAGATTTCGGTCGCCATGACGTGGACACGCCCACCGCCGAGCAGCTGAGGAGTGACGAACGTGCTGATGCTGAGGACGAAGACGAGGAGGAAGGCGGTCAGGAGTCCGGGCAAGCTCAGCGGAAGGGTCACGCGCAAGAAAACGGATGCCCGGTTCGCGCCGAGCGAGGACGCGGCCTCCTCGAGTTGAGGGTTCAGCCTCCCGAAACCGGACATCATTCCGAGGATGGCGTACGGCATGAAGATCTCGACGAGGCCGATGACGACGCCGAGGAAGCTGTTGGCGAGCGGGAGGGGTGCGCTGATGATGCCGAGGTTCTTCAGGGTGGAGTTCACCAGCCCCTGAGGGCCGAGGATGACCATCCACCCGAAGGTTCGCACGACCGCCGAGGTGAGCAGGGGTGCGATCGCGAGCGCGACGAGCACGCTCTTCCACTTCGATGACGACTTCGTCAGGAACAACGCGATCGGGTAGGACACGAGCATGCAGAGAACGGCCGACAGGATCCCGAGAAGCAGCGTGTTGCCGATGACGCCCCAGTAGTACGGGTCGGCCAGTGGCTTGATGTACGAGTCGAGCGAGAACGTCGTGTCATAGAGACCGTCGCCGTGCCCGATGTTGAACGACATCCTGATCATCCACACCAGCGGGTACGCGTAGCTGACGATCAGCGCGAGGAGTGCGGGAAGGGCGAGGGCCCAGGCGATCAGCCGGTTCTGCCGCGTTCGCGACCGCTCGAGGCGGCCGCGGTCGCCGGCGCGACCGAGATTCAGAGTGCTGATGGCGGTCGTGGTCATCGCCCGGTCGCCTCCTCGTGCGGGAGGAGATAGGCATCTGCGGGGTCCCAGCTCAGCTGCACGTGGTCGCCCGCAGAGGGGAGGTCGGACGAGGACGATGTCACCTCGGCGACGAAGTCGCCCTGAGTCGTCGTCACCCGATAGCCGACCGCGTCTCCGGTGTAGGTCATGGAGACGACCGTGCCCCTGAGGGAGTTCGCCCCCTCTGCGTCGTCCGCACGGCGCACCCGGAGGTTGTGGGGCCGCAGCACAAGGGTCGTGCCCGTACCCTCCAGCCCTGGCCGGCCCACGGCGCCGCCTGATCCGAAAGACGGCGCCGCGATCCGGTAGAGCTTCTCACCCTGGTCCGCCGGAGCGAGTTCGGCCTCCACTGCGACGTCCAGCAGATTGGCCCGGCCGATGAAGTCGGCGACGAACCGGGTTCTCGGCCGCCGGTAGATGTCGCGGGGGGCGCCGAACTGCTCGATCAGGCCTCCGTTCATCACGGCGATCCGATCGGCCATGTCGAGTGCTTCGTCCTGGTCGTGCGTGACGAAGAGCGTCGTCGCCCGGGAACGCTGCTGGAGCATGCGGATCTCGGTGCGCATGGATTCGCGCAGCTTCGCGTCGAGATTCGACAGGGGCTCGTCGAGGAGCAGGAGTGTCGGCTCCACGACGAGCGCCCTGGCGAGTGCGATGCGCTGCTGCTGTCCTCCGGACAGTTC
The DNA here is from genome assembly GCF_056755275.1 of Leifsonia sp. HAY1-4F. Lineage (NCBI taxonomy): Bacteria > Bacillati > Actinomycetota > Actinomycetes > Micrococcales > Microbacteriaceae > Leifsonia > Leifsonia sp. HAY1-4F. The sequence continues at coordinate 9,994 of NZ_JBNDHX010000077.1, read as the reverse complement.
CTTGACCCGGCGCTTCGCCAGGTGCTCCAGCTTGACCATGGCGAGCGCTTCGAGGGCACGCTTCCGTTGCTGCTCGCGATCGACCTTGCGCATCTTCAGACCGAACGACACATTGTCCAGCACGTTCATGTGCGGGAAGAGAGCATAGGACTGGAACACCATCCCCATCCCGCGCTTGTGCACGGGAGTGGAGGTGATGTCGGCGCCGTCGATCAGGATCGAGCCGGAGGTGGGATCCATCAAGCCGGCGACCATGCGCAGCGTGGTCGTCTTGCCGCATCCGGACGGACCGAGCAGAGCCACCAGGTGGCCCGACTCGATTTCCATGTTGAGCTTGTCGACGGCTGGATCGGTGCCCGCGCTGTACTGCTTCGTCAGGTCGACGAGCGACAGCTTCGCCTGCTCCCTGCGTGCGCCGGAGTCTCCGGTGCCTCGCGGCCGGGTGGGTGCAGAGCGCTCACTCGCGGCGATCGTCTGGTTCGTCTGCATGATGGTCCTCAGGTTCGGATTGATCGATGTGGAGGCCGGTCAGCCGCCGATGATCTCGCGCTTCCAGATGTCCGTCCACTGGGAGCGGACCGTGGCGAGCCAGTCCGGGTCGTAGGAGATGATCTTGACCGACCCGTCGGTCTTCACGATCCGGTCGGCGACGTCCGCGGGCAGTGTCACATTGTCGACGGACGGTGCGTAGTAGAGCGCCTTGGCGAATGCGGTCTGAGCTTCAGCACCGAGGGCATAGTTCATGAACAGCTTCGCCGCCGCCGCGTTGGGCGCGTTCTTGAGCAGGTTGATCGTGTTGATCTGGTACATCGTGCCCTCCTTCGGGAAGGCGATCCCCAGCTTTCCGCCACTCTGATCGCTGTAGTACTGGCCGCGGGCGTTCTGTCCGAGGTCGAGCACGGTCTGACCCGTGATGACGCTCTGGTACTCGTCCGGCAACGGAGCCCACGTCTGGACATTCGGGGCCAGCTGCTTGAGGCGGGCGACCGCCTTATCGATGCTCTTCGTGAAGTCCTCGCCTTGCATTTTCGCTGCGATCATCGTCAGGTCGATGCTCAGGGCAGAGGGGGGAGCGGTGATCCCGATCTTCTGCTTGTACTTGGAGTCCCAGAGCACGTTCCACGACGTGGGCGCCTTCGGGAACGTCTTGGTGTCGTAGAGGAGACCCACAGCGTCCTCCTGAAGGACGGGACCGAAGCCCTGGGTGTCGAGGATGTCCTTCTTGACGTGCTTGATGTTGGGAACATCCGTCGCCGAGATCTTCGCGAAGATGCCCTGCTTGTTACCGGTCTCGGCAACCGTGCTGTCCATGATCGCCACATCGGTCGACGGAGTGCCGGCCTCCGACTGGATCGCGGCGAGCATGTCGCCCGACGAGCGCTTGGATTGGTACTGGACCTTGATCTTCGGGTACTTCGCCTCGAACGGCTTGATCACGGCGTTCCAGTACTGGTTCTGCCAGATGTCCGCGTAGCCGATGATGCTGAGGTTCCCGCTCGGCTGCGCTCCGGCGGCCGAAGGGGTCGAACCGGACGAACTGCCGCTCGCGCATCCGCTGAGCGCAGCAAGCCCAACAGCGACGGTCGCCGCGGCGAGCACTCGCTTCCCATAACGACTGAACATCTGAGCTCCTTCTTCGGGGCGCGGAAGAGCTTCGATACAGGCCCTACGTCGCGCGCTGTGTTGTGGGGGTGGCGGCCGGGGTTATATACCGCCCAGTCGCTTGACGCGACTTGTTGCGATCACGGTAGCTTTCCGGCGCCAGCTCTGCCTCAAGAATTCACAGTGCGTGCCAACGTTGTGCGCAGGTTCGACACGGGGGACTATGGAGGAGGCACGCGAAGCCAGAAAAAAAGTCCTGATCAAGTACGGAAAAAGCGGCGGGAATAAAACAAGACGCGGAGGCGGCTGTCGCAGTTGGAGAATTCCCGGATGGCAATATTTGTGCCATCGGTGTGCGACATTGACCACCGCAAAGCACCCCGCACGGCGCAGGTGGAGGAGCCCATGCGTCGGGAACGACCGAGAATCACTTCTTCGGCGAGCCTGTCGACTCCCGGACGGTGAGATGAGTCGGGATCCGGTCCAGCCGGTGCGACCGGTCCTTCGTCGTGAAGCTTCCGAGCAGCATATCGGTGATCGCACGGCCCGCCTGCTCGCCGCCGGCGGTCACCGTGGTGAGCGGCGGATTGGTGAACGACGCCCCGAAGATGTCGTCGCAGCCGATGACGCTCATGTCGTCGGGAACGCGGATGCCGCGGTGCTCGAAGCGGCCGAGAGCGCCGATCGCGAGCGTGTCGTTGAAGAAGATCGCTGCCGTCGCTCGGGAGAGCTCGACGGCATCTGCCGCTGCGGCACCGGCGGCAAGAGTGGGACGAAAGTTGCCCACCGGGATCAACTCGACATCGTCTTGACTCGCCGCCGTCCGCAAGGCCCGATAGCGGGCCTGGTCCGACCAGGAGGTTGCGGGGCCGCGAACGTACGCGATCCTCGTGTGGCCCAAGGAGACCAGGTAGTCGAGGCCCTGGGCGAGACCGGCGGGGGTGTCGATCACGACACCCGAGATCCAGGGGACTTCACGGTTGAGCACGACAAGCGGGACGCGTTCGGCGACCTGATTGAGGATGGGGTCCGGGCTACGGGGGGACGCGAGAACGATCCCGTCGACACTTTCGGCGAGCTCCACGAGCCACTCCGCCTCGACTTGCTCCGATTCATCGCTGGTGACGAGCAGCTGCATGAAGCCGGCCGCCTGCGCTTGTATCTGACTGCCGCGGATGAGGTCGAGGTTGAACGGATTCGTCAGATTGGGGAGCATCAGCGCGATCGTGCCGCGGGCGATGCGCTGACGGCTCGACGGCAGCGTTGCGGACTCGTAGCCCAGTTCGCGGGCCTTTCGCACTATTCGCTCGTACATTTCCGGGCTCACCCGGTTCGGGTTCGACATCGCGCGCGAGACGGTCGAGGGTGCCACTCCGACCGCCGTTGCGATCTCGGTCAACGTCACCCTTCGGTGGATTCGCCGTTCGGGAAGCGCCACCAGAGTCTCCTTCGTGCATGGAATATGGCAAGGATTTTGCCACTAGTGCCACGTCTGCAATCCGAAGATCCGCGTTGTCACGACGATTCGCACCCGTAGTCCAGCACAAGCTTGGCACACCTAGTGCGACGTCGCGCGGTGGAAACGTAGTCTCTACGCATGCTGGTGACGACGCGAGCACAAGGAGCCGAAATGTCCAGGAAAGTCGATTTGGTCGCCGACCTCGGCGAGGGATACGGCGATTGGGCGATGGGCGACGATGCGGCTCTCCTCGAGATCGTGACCTCGGCCAACATCGCCTGCGGCTTCCACGCCGGCGATCCGCGGATCATGGATCGCACGGTGGCCGAGTGCGTGCGCCGCGGCGTCGGTATCGGCGCCCACCCAGGCTTCGCCGACCTCGTGGGCTTCGGCCGTCGCGCGATGGACCTCACGGAGACCGAGGTCCGGACGGACGTCGTCTACCAGCTCGGCGCGCTCTCCGCGTTCGCCGCTTACCACGGCGCTCGCGTCGCACACGTCGCCCCGCACGGGCGGCTCGGCAACCTTGTCGCGACTCGCCCGGATTACGCCAGGGCGGTGGTCGACGCTGTGTCCCACATCGACCCGGGCCTGCGCATCCTCGCTCAGGATGGTGAGCTGGCCGATGCCGCCCGTACCGCAGGGGTGGTCGTCGGCATCGTTGGGATCGCCGACCGCGCGTACGAGGACGACGGAACGCTCGTCCCACGATCGCAGCCAGGCGCGATGATCCACGACGAAGGGGAGATCGCCGAGCGCACGGTTCGCATGGTGACGGAGGGAGTGATCGACAGCCGTAACGGGGTCGCCATTCCGGTTGCTGTGGACACTGTCCTTCTCCACGGCGACACCCCGGCCGCGGTCGAGCTCGCCCGTCGCATCCGCGCCGAGCTCGAATCCGCGGGCGTGGTCATCGCGGCGCCCACCGCTCTCGACGCGGAGGCGCGGCGATGATCGGAGTCGACCGCTCCGACGTGCTCATCGAAGCCTGCGGCCCGGCTGCTGTCCGCGTTGGCGGCGTCTCGGGCGATCGCGAGCAGGACTGGCGCGTCGTGCATCAGATCGCCCGCCGCCTGGCGGCGCGCGGAGAGCTCGGTTTGACCGGCTCGATCCCCACGTATGAGGCGGTGCTCGTCGAGTTCGATCCGATGCTGATCACGATCGGAGCCGTGATGGAGCGGATTCAGGATGCGCTCGACGCTATCGATCCCGACGCTCCGCTCACCGCGGAGCCGCGCACTTTCGTCGTACCCGTGCTCTACGGCGGAGACGGCGGCCCCGACCTGGACGACGTCGCCTCGCTGACCGGTTTGGACGGGGAAGAGGTGATCCGTCTGCATCAGGAGCCTGAGTACATCGTCCGCTGTCTCGGCTCGCCGGGCGGCTCGCCCATGCTCGACGGCCCGGCCTTCCCGGTCCCGGTGCCGCGGCTCAGCAGCCCGCGGGCAAGCGTTCCGGCCGGCGTCGTCTCCGTGGCCGGCCGTCAGGCCACGATCGCCCCGGCCTCCGCTCCGGGCGGCTGGTGCGTCATCGGGCGCACACCGCTGACCTTGCTCGATCTGTCCCGCGAGCCGCTGGTGCCCTATGCGCCGGGCGACCGCATCCGCTTCACACGCATCGACGAGGCGGAGTACACACGCCTGGAGGGTCGCGCGCTCGTAGCCGAAGAGGTCGCGGCATGAGCGGCGGAATCAGGGTCGACACAGCATCGATGGCCGTCGTGACGGACCTCGGACGTACCCGGGGTCCTGCCCAGGGACTGCCGGTCAACGGAGCGCTCGACCAGTACTCGGCACGAATCGCGAACATCCTCGTCGCGAACCCCGAGCAGGCGCCCCTCATCGAGGTCACCGCCTTCGACTTCGCCTTCACCGCTCAGGCCGATCTGCTCGTCAGCGTCACCGGCGCGCCGATGACCGTCGATGTCGACGGCGTCGCCCGCAGCATGTGGGAGCCGGTGTCGATCGGCGCCGGCCAGCGTGTCGCGCTCTCCGCGATGACGGAGGGGCTGCGGACGTACATCGCCGTCCATGGTTCGTTCGACGTGCCGCTCCTCCTCGGCAGCTGCGCGCCGGACACGGTCGCGGGATTCGGCGTGGTCCTCACCGCAGGGTGGCGACTCGATGTGCGCACCCCGGTGGCTCCCATCGTGAACCCCTACTTCGACATGTCGCTGTTCAACCTCGACGTGCTGATCCCCTACTTCGGCGACGACGCCGTCATCGACGTCACCGACGGCCCGGACGCGGGGCAGTTCCGCGGCGCCGGCGCGCGTCTTTTCGAGGCCACGTACACGGTCACGGCCAAGAGCAACCACATCGGGCTGCGCATGGCCGGCGACCTACCCGTCCGCAGCAGTGCCGAGGAGATGATCTCTCGCGGTGTTCCCATCGGTGCTGTGGAGGTTCCGCCCGGCGACGAACTCCTCGTGCTGCACCGCGGGCGCGGTGTCACCGCCGGTTACCCCGTTCTGGCCGTCGTCACGCCGCTCGCGCTCGACGACCTGGGGCAAGTCCGTCCGGGCCAGCAGGTGCGCTTCCGCCGCACGACCGTCGAGCGCGCTGAAGAGAACGTGCGCGCGTGGCGCGCACGACTCGACCGCCTCCGGCAGCGAGTAGACACCGTCTACGCCTGCCTCGGCGTCGACCGGCATCTCGAGCTGTGGGATCCCACGGGATCCCCTCGACCTTCCCGGGCCTCTGCGGCCTGACCATCGATAGGAGACAAGCATGACGCTCACCGCACCCGCCGCCGTATCCACGAAACCCCCGCACGTCACGACACGCATCGAGCGCGCCGACCCGGACGCCATCGCGCGGCTGGGCGAATTCACCGCGGCCACCATCCACGAAGCGCAGGGCCGCCGCGGCGCCCTCTCGTCGCGGATCAAGCCCATCGACCGCGAGCGGTCGTTTGTCGGGTCGGCCTTCACCGTGGTGTGCGCGCCACGCGACAATCTCATGCTGCAGGTCGCGATCCACTTTGCGAAGCCCGGAGACGTGCTCGTCGTGTCGGCCGGGGAGTTCACCGAGGCCGGGATGTTCGGTGACGTGCTCGGCAACGCCTGCAAGGCGAAGGGCATCGCCGCGCTCGTCACAGACGCCGGTGTACGCGACACGCACGAACTGCGCGAGCTCGGGCTGCCGGTCTTCTCCGGCAGCGTCTCCATCAAGGGCACGGTGAAGGAGACGCTCGGCCACATCAACCAGCCCCTCGTCTTCGGCGACGAGATGATCTACCCCGGTGACGTCATCAAGGGCGACGCCGACGGTGTGGTGGTGGTGCGGCGAACCGAGGTCGAGGAGGCCATCTCGCTCTCGGCCGCGCGCGACGCCAACGAGGCACGCCTCATCGAGCTCTACAAGCAGGGCCGGACGACGATCGACCTCTGCAACCTGCACGATGTGCTGCGCGACAAGGGCATCACGACCGATCTCGACTCCGTCGACCCCGAGCAGGGGCTGGGCGCACGATGAGCGCCACGGAGTCGGTCCCCACGGTGTTCGCGGCGACGGGGTTCGCCGCATCGGATCGCGTCCGCCGCATCCGCGAGTCGCCGAGCTCCGCGGCAGCCAACCGTGTCCGGGAGCTGAAGGCGAAGGGCCGCCGCATCGTCGACTTCACCGTCGGGGAGCCCGACTTCGACACCCCGCAGCACATCAAGGATGCGGCTATCGCAGCGATCGCCGCGGGTGAGACGAAGTACACCCCGGTCAACGGGACGCCCGCACTCCGCGACGCCGTGCGCACCCGGATGCTGCGCTCGTCGGGTATCCGGTACGAGGACGCCCAGATCACCGTCGGGGGCGGCGGCAAACAGATCCTCTACCTGACGTTCGCCGCGACGCTGGACCCAGGTTCTGAAGTCATCATCCCGGCACCGTACTGGGTGTCCTACCCGGACATGGTGCTCGCGAATGACGGCACCCCGGTCATCGTGCAGACCTCGGCCGAATCGGGCTACAAGCTGACTCCGGAGTCTTTGCGCGCCTCCATCACTCCGCGAACCCGGTGGGTCGTCATCAACGCCCCCGGCAATCCGACCGGCGCCGTCTACAGTGCCGAAGAAATCGCTGCGCTCGCCGCTGTGCTCGAGGAGTCTCCGCACGTCTGGGTCCTGACCGATGAGATCTACGACGAAATCCTGTTCACCGACGACCGATTCATCGGTTTCGCGGTGGCCGCACCCACCATCCGCGACCGGGTCTTCACGGTCAACGGCGTCTCGAAGTCGTACGCGATGACCGGGTGGCGTCTCGGCTATGCGGTCGGAGACGCCCGCCTGGTCGCGGCCATCAACAAGCTGCAGTCGCAGAGCTCGTCCTGCCCCTCGTCGATCAGCCAGGCGGCGGCCGTCGCCGCGCTGACCGGCGATCAGACCTTTGTGCGGAAGAGCGTCGCGGCCTATGCCGAGCGTCGCAATCGCGCGGTGGAGCTGATCGGGGCGGTCGAAGGACTGCGCCCGGTCGCACCCGACGGCGCCTTCTATCTCTTCGTCGAATGCGCCGGACTGATCGGGAAGCGCACAGCAGAGGGTCAGCTTCTCAAGACGGACCAGGATGTGACGCTCTTCCTCCTCGACACTGCAGGCGTCGCGGTGATCCAGGGTTCGGCCTACGGCAGCGAGCCGTTCTTCCGCATTTCGTTCGCGACGAGCCTGGAACAGCTCGAGCTGGGCGCCGCTGCCATCGCCGAGGCGGTGAAGGGGCTCTCCTGACCGTCTCCGCGGTCGCGTGACCTCCCGAATCGCCACGCCATGATTTCATCAGAAGGAACCGACTGTGTCATCACGTCTTCGCGTCGCGGTTGCGGCGCCCCTGACCGAAGCGCTCCACGCGCTGATCGAGACCGCCGAGCCGCGGGTCGAGCTCATGCGCGATGCGAGCCTGGTCGCACCGAAGCGGTGGGACGCGGACTTCTCCGGTGATCCGGGATTCCGGCGCACCCCGGAGCAGCAGAGCCGATTCGAGGCCTTGCTCGACACCGCCGACGCGCTCTACGGCATCCCGGACGTCGATCCGGACGCGCTGTCCCGCACCATCAAAGCGAACCCCGGGCTGCGCTGGGTGCACACGATGGCTGCCGGCGGCGGCGGCCAAGTGCGGGCCGCAGGCCTGTCGCCGGCGGAACTCGAGCGGGTGGCATTCACAACCTCCGCCGGCGTCCACGGTGGCCCCCTGGCCGAGTTCGCAGTCTTCGGCATTCTGGCCGGTGCCAAGGATCTGCCCCGGCTGATCGCACAACAGCGTGCCCGGACGTGGAGTGGGCGCTGGGCGATGGGACAGGTGGCCGACCAGACGATCCTCGTGCTGGGCCTCGGCGGAATCGGGGGCGTCGTGGCTCGCCGGCTCTCGGACCTGGGTGCGACCGTCCTCGGCGTCAGCCGCCGAAACGTGGAAATCGACGGAGTGGACCGAATCGTGCATCCCGATGACATCGTGGCGGAGGCGCCGAAGCTGGACGCGGTTGTCAGCACCCTCCCCGGCACCGACGCGACGCACCATCTTCTCGGTGGCGAGTTCTTCGCAGCACTGTCCGGCGGCACGACGATCGTGAACGTCGGCCGTGGCAACGTGATCGACGAAGCCGCGCTGGTGGAGGCGCTGGACGCCGGCCGAGCCGGTTTCGCCGCGCTCGATGTGTTTGAGGTGGAACCGCTGCCGGACACGAGCCCGCTGTGGTCCCGCGCCGACGTGCTGATCAGCCCGCACACTGCCGCACTCGACGCCGGCGAAGAGCGCCGCATCGCGGAGCTCTTCGCTGACAACGCCGGCAGGCTGCTCGACGGACGGCCGCTGCGCAACCGTGTCGACACCGTCGAGTTCTACTGACCTTCGTCGTCCCTCCGGAGCAGAACAGGATGTCGAACACCACCACAGCGGTCGTCGTTTCCGCGGTCGCCGCGGACTCCTCCGTGTCTGGCACCGTTCTCCTGGAGTTCTCATGACAGCGCCATTGATCGTGCTCATGGGGGTCTCCGGCTGCGGGAAGTCCACGATCGGTGCCGCTCTCGCGCAACGGCTCGGTGTCCACTTCGTCGATGGCGACGATCTGCACTCGGCGGCGAACATCGCCACGATGACGGCGGGGATCCCGTTGGAAGATGCCGACCGCTGGCCATGGCTGGCCGACATCGGGCGCGCTTTGAGCGACCACAGCACCAGCGGCCTCGTGATCGCCTGCTCGGCACTCAAGCGAACGTACCGCGATGTGATCCGTCGGGAGGCGCCCACGACGGTCTTCGTCCATGCGCACGGCGAGGCCGAGCTCATCCACAGCCGCATGGCGGCACGGCCGGGCCATTACATGCCCGTCGCGCTCCTGCGCAGCCAGCTGGCCATCCTCGAACCGCTGGCGGAGGACGAGAACGGCCTCGTCCTCGACATCGAGCTGCCCGTTGACGAGCTGGTCGAGGCTGTTGAGCTCACCCTTGCAACCCAAGAGGGGTCGTCATGGGCCACGACCGAAGAGTCCAGCCGCTAGCGACGAAGGAGCCCACCATATGTTCACCGCCCCACTCGAATCCGTCCCAGGTCTCGACAGCGGCGAGGACCCGACCCAGAAGGTCGGTGCCGGCGTCCGCCATCGGACTGAGAACGGTGCTCCGTTCGTGATCCTCACCGGCCGCGCCATGATCGAGTTCGACGACGAGGACTCCCTCGTCTTCGTCCGTCGCGGCTCGATGTGTCGGCTGCCGACAGGCGCCGCGACCCGGTGGATCGTGTCAGAGCCGATCGAGTATCTGCCTGTGACCGAAGCCTCGGTCGTGTTCAGAGACCACGACGATGAACCGGCACGGGGTGGAGTGGACGTTGACCAGGGCCGCCCCGTGCGCCCCTTCCGGCCGCGCAGGCACGTTTCCTGACCGCGCGGTCGCGTGGCCGTTGCTTCGGCACAATTCGTGCCATTCAGGCACAGGCAACACCCTCAGAT
>NZ_JBNDHX010000076.1:0-18854 GCF_056755275.1 Leifsonia sp. HAY1-4F | reverse complement strand
TCCGTCGTCGGCAGCGTCAGATGTGTATAAGAGACAGCTCCGCGAGCGGCCCACCCCATCCACTGTTTTTCGAATCCGCACCGAAGGAGCCGCATGGCTGTCTCGAATGTCCTCACGACCGCGAGGACACGACGGCGAACTGCCGCGACCCGGGCCCGACCCGGGCGCGGCAGGCTCACGCCTTACCTCTTCATCGCACCCGCGATGCTGCTGCTGCTCGCATTCGGGGTGTTCCCCATCGTCGTCGCCGCAGCGGTGAGCATCACCGACATGAACATCTCGGGCCTCGCCGACTGGCACAACGTCAACTTCATCGGCGCAGCCAACTACGTGAAGCTGTTCGCCGATCCGGACTTTTGGCAAGCGCTCGGCAACACGGCCTTCTTCGTCATCATCGGCGTTCCATCCGTCGTGCTCGTGTCGCTCGGCGTCGCCCTGCTCCTGAACCGAAGCGGAAACTGGTTCTTCCGCTCGCTGCGCGCGTTCTACTTCATCCCAGCCATCACGGCGATCGTGGCCATCTCGCTCGTCTGGGGCTACCTGTACAACACGCAGTTCGGGCTGCTGAACTGGGTGCTCTCCCTGGTCGGCATTCCGCCCGTCCAGTGGTTGTCCGACCCGGTGCTCGCAAAATTCTCTGTGGCGTTGGTCGCGATCTGGCGTGGAACAGGACTGAATATCATCATCTTCCTCGCCGCGCTCCAGGGTGTGCCTCGCGAGTATCTCGAAGCCGCCTCGCTCGACGGCGCCGGCGAGTGGCGTCAGATCCGTTCGATCGTCGTACCGCTGCTGCGTTTCGCGATCTTCTTCGTCACGGTCACCACGATCATCTCGTGGTTCCAGTTCTTCGACGAAGCCTTCGTTCTGACCAACGGCGGGCCCCTCGGTGCGACCACCTCCATCTCGATATTTCTCTACCACCAGGGATTCCAACAGAGCGCGTTCGGATATGCCAGCGCGGGCTCGCTGATCCTGTTCGTACTGATCGCGGTCATCACCGTCGCTCAGCTGCGCCTACGGAGGTCCGACGTTGACTACTAGCCTCATTGCCCTCCGTCACCGGTCGACGAATCGGCGCGGTCGCCGTCTCACGGTGGTGATTGGCGTTGCGCTGGCCGTCGGTGCCGTCGTCACAGCCTTTCCGTTCATCTGGATGCTGTCCACCTCGGTGAAGCCCCAATCGGAATCTCTCACCTACCCTCCCACGCTCCTGCCGCATACGCCGACGCTGCAGTACTTCCGCACACTCTTCACCGAACTCGATTTCGGCCAGTACCTGGCGAACACCATCGTCGTCGTGCTGATCGGGGGTGTCGGCCTGTTCCTTATGGCGATGGCGGGCTATGCCTTCGCCAAGTTCGATTTCCGGGGAAAGCAATGGATGTTCTTCCTCGTGCTCGCGACGATGATGATCCCGGTGCAGGTCACCATGATCCCGACCTACCTGATTCTGAACGGCATGAAACTGACCAACACCTTGGTGGGAATCGCCCTGCCGACGCTCGTGAGCGGATTCAGCATCTTCTTGTTCCGGCAATTCATGAGCACGATTCCGACCGAGGTGCTCGAGGCTGCGCGGATCGACGGCGCAGGCGAAATCCGGACCTTCCTCCTCATCGTGATGCCGCTGGCGAAGCCGATTCTTGCTGTGATGGCCGTGCTCACCTTCATCACCGGTTGGAACAGCTTTCTCTGGCCCCTGGTCATCGCGAACGACCAGCACCTCTACACACTGTCGGTGGGGCTGTCCCTGCTCAACAAGGAGCTCGCGGTCAACCCGTCGCTTCAGATGGCAGCGTCCACCGTCATGGTGGTGCCGATCCTGATCGTCTTCATCGTGTTCCAGCGTTACGTCATCCAGGGCTTCGCGCTCTCGGGCTTGAAATGAAATGGGGAGACAGATCACTGTGAGCAACTCTGCGACACCGCCCGACAATCGTCGTTTCGAACCGCGTCCCGCGGACTTCAGCGGCTTCGTCCGGGCGAGCAACGCCCGACTCGTCGACGGAACAGGACGGCCACTCATCCTGCGTGGAGTCGGCCTCGGCAACTGGATGCTCCCCGAGGGGTACATGTGGCGGTTCGGCCCGGGTGCCGAGTCCCCACGCCAGATCGAGGCGCTCGTGTCCCGTCTGATCGGCGAGGCGGAGGCAGCAGATTTCTGGGCGCGGTTCCGCGACGTCTTCATCACCGAAGCGGACATCCGCGAGATCGCCGCCAGCGGCTTCGACCACGTCAGGCTTCCGATCAATGCGCGCGTGATCCAGGATGAGGACGGCGCCCCGATCGAATCGGGATATGCGATGATCGATCGCCTCATCGGCTGGTGCAGAGACCACCGGCTCTGGGTGCTGCTCGACCTGCACGGTGCGCCCGGCGGCCAGACCGGCACGAACATCGATGACTCGCCCCACGGGATTCCCGAGCTCTTCATGAGCGACGAATACCGGTCGCGGACGATCCAGTTGTGGGAAGACCTGGCGAAACGCTACGCGACCGAGACCGTGGTGCTCGGCTACGACCTCCTGAACGAACCTCTGCCCAACGAATGGCAATTTCGGTACGCCGAGGAGCTCGCGACGTTGTATCAAGACCTCACTGCAGTCATTCGAAGGCACGACCCGGATCATCTGATCATGTACGAAGGCTCGCATTGGGCCACCAACTGGGACATCTTCACGGAGGTCTGGGACGACAACTCCTGCCTTCAATTCCACAAGTACTGGTCGCCGCCGGACGTCGGGAGCATCGCCGCCTTCCTTGAAGCACGCGATCGACTCGGGCTGCCTATCTATATGGGCGAGGGCGGCGAGAACACCGTCGAGTGGATCTACGCTGCGTTCCGTCTCTACGAGACGTATGAAATCGGTTGGTGCTTCTGGCCGTGGAAGAAGGTCGCAACGGTCACCTCGCCCATCTCGATCGTTCCGCCTGCCGGATGGGCCAAGGTCGTCGCAAGCATCGACGATCCGGAGGCGATTGCACGAACCGAGGCCCAGCGGGTGTTCGACGACCTCCTCGCTGCCGTGCGCATCGAGAACTGCGAAGCACGGGTCGACGTTGTGGCCGCGCTCCTGGCAGAGCGCCCGGCCGTGCTGCCCAGCTGGGGCTTCGGCTATCGCGGGGTAGGCGAGTCCTACCGAACCCGGGTCGATCCCCTCATTCCCGGAATTCGTGACGGCGACGGCGTGGCCATCGCCTGGCGCCAACCGGGGGACAACCCGGCGAATCCGTTCGAACAGTCCGACGGGCGGCCGTATCACCCTGCGGAGGAGCTCGTCGTCGAGCTCGAGGCCGATGACTGGGTCGAATACGAGGTCGCGACTGTGATCGACACCGAGACGACTCGGGTCCTGGATCGGGCCGGGAGGGACGCGCCGGTGCGCATCCATGTCAGCGACCGCGGGCTGCGGGTCGTCGCGACCGCGCCCACCGCGATCTCGCGGATCATCCCTGGGGCGATCGGTTGATAAGTTCTAGAAGCATGACGGGACTTTCAGCCGCCAGCAGCGTCGGCGCCGGTGGTTCGGCGCCGGCGCGAGTAAGTGACGTGCGTCAGCGCAATCGTCGCGAGGCGCTCCGGCGCATAATTCTGGCCGGCAGCATGTCCCGTGCGGAGCTCGCGCGGGACTCCGGCCTGTCTGTCGGATCCGTCACGAACATCGCCACCGAGTTGATCAGCGAAGGCCTCGTCATCGAGGCCGGAATGGTTGCCTCCCAGGGGGGCCGTCCGGTGACGCTGCTTGCGCCGAAGCCCTCCGGCGCGTACCTGCTGGGTGCTGACGTCGGGGAGCGCGGCGTCGCAGTCGAACTCTTCGATCTCGCGATGACGCGTGTCGACCGCGAATTCCGCGGTGGACGAGAAGAGGAGAGCCTGGACGCGATAGCCCAGGACCTCCATGAGGCGGTCGACGCGTTGCGTGAACGCAATCCGGGCGCATGGGAGCGAATGGTGGGCATCGGTCTCGGGCTCCCCGGGATCGTTGAATGGGATGAGAACGGACAACAGGTTCTCTACGCTCAGACCCTCGGCTGGCCGGCAGTGCCGGTCACAGAACTCGTCCCGGGCGACATCCCTGTTTTCGCCGAGAACGGGGCGAAGACGCTGGCGATGGCGGAGATGTGGAACGGTGCGGCGCGCGACGTCGAGGAGGCACTGGTGCTGCTTCTCGGTCGAGGGGTGGGCCTGGCGATCGTCAGTGACGGCGAACTCGCCCACGGGCACATGAGCAGCGCAGGGGAATGGGGCCACCTGAAGATCGAACGCAACGGACGACTGTGCCGCTGCGGACAGCGAGGGTGCGTCGAGGCCTATCTCGGAGCGGACGCCATCCTCGACAGCTGGCGGGATGCGGGCGGACGATTCGACGGGTCCGGTTGGCGGGCGATCGGTGAGCTGCTCGACGCGGACCGCACAGGCGACCCAGTCGCTGCGTCCGTTGTAGAGGAACTGGTGCAGACGCTCGGATCAGCCGTTGGTGGCCTGGTGAACCTGACCAACCCGCAGCGTGTGATCATCGGCGGATGGGTGGGGTTGCGCCTCATGGAGACGCTCGGCCCACGCATCGAAGCTGCGATCCGTCATTCCGCACTCGACCGACCGGGGAACCAATTCGAGTTGGTCGCGTGCCGGTTCGGTGGCGACACAGTCGCGCTCGGCGCCGCAATGATGCCGTTGGGCATCCTGCTCAATGAGCCGCGCGGTATTCTTCATGCCGGCACGGGCGCTCACCGGGAATTCCCCACCACCAACTGAGATCCGTGGCGGCCTGTCGAGGCCCGCGGCCGCATGCTTGCCACGTGTCCTCCGGTGTGAGTTCCGTGTACGGAGCGGACCCGAGCCGCCGGCGTCGACCGCTCACTCGACGTACCCCGGGTTTTCGAGATCCTCCCTGTCGATGTATTCGTTGATCCCGTACTCGAGGATGGAGACCCAGTCCGTGCCCTCGGTTTCTTTCGTCTCTGGCGCGTACGGAAGTTTGAGGTCGAACACCGGATAGCCGTCGTTGCCGAGGGGCGTCACGCACCGCAACGTGCCGACAGCATTGCCGCTGGCGCTGGAAATCGACCATTCGTAGGCCGCGGTGCGCTCTACGCGCCAGTCCCGTTCTTTGAAGCGGAGGGTGGCGTCGTCGGTGTCGAGGATGTCTTCCGGCATGACTTCTCCCGGTGAGGTCGCGATTCGATACGGAGTGGTCTAATCCGTCCAGTATCCACATTAAAGAATGAAATAGTCCAGTAAGTCTTTGCGCCCGTTGGCCTTGACCGACGCAAAAAATGCCAGATTTCGGCCAGCTTCTGACGTTGTTCAACATCCTGAGAGGATTTAAAGTGGACGGAATAGTTCCGTTACACCGAATCGAGGTCCACCCCACATGGACAAAGACTCATCTACTTGGGTGACCGCCCTCAGCGGTCACGGCGCAGAGTGTCGCGCCGCTCATGCACGACTACACGAGCTGCTGCTCAAGGTCGGGCTGAAGGAGGCCTACCGGCGGGGACCAGCTGCACGCATCAGCGGTCCCGAACTCGAGGACATCGCCCATCAAGCCGCCGACGATGCAATGATCGCGTTGCTCGAAAAGCTCCCCACATTCCGCGGCGAGAGCCGTTTCACGACGTGGGCGTACAGCTTCGTCGTTCTCGAGATCGCCAGCAAATTCGGGCGGCACTTCTGGCGACGCCCTTCTGTCGCCCTCGAGCCCGAGGACTGGGATCGTCTGCCGGAACGGTTCGCCGCGTCCGATCCCCTCGCCGAAGCGCAGCAACGCGACCTGATCGAGGCAGTGCAGCGTGCAGTCGAGACACTCACCGAACGTCAGCGGCAGTTGTTCGTAGCCATCGTGGTCAACGGCATCTCCATCGATGCGATCTCGGTCCGGTCCGGTTCCACTCCCGGTGCGATCTACAAGACGGTCTTCGATGCGCGCCGCAAAATCCGCGCTTACCTGACGGCTAACGGTTATCTGGAAGGCCGGGTGAACCGGGTTTCCACGCGGCGGGTAGGGGTTGCGTAACGAACAAGCTCGTCCAGCCGATCCTGGTTGCTCAACATCTTTTCGCGTCCATAAGGAAAGGTCGGCGGCCACGGTGCCGCTAACTGTTGACCATCATCCGAAAGAACAGAGAAGGGTCTGACATGTCCGAGAACGACTTCCTCACAGCGGCGATTCGTCGAAGCGGAGAGACCAACGCCGACCGAGCGACTCTCGCCGGCATGGTCGCAGCTGCCGGTACCGATGATGCCGGTGCTGAAGTGCCGGAGATCAGCGACGGCTCGATCCTGAACTTCGCGCTCAACCTCGAGTACCTCGAGGCCGAGTTCTATCTGCGTGCCAGCGGCATGACGCTGCCGGACGAGATGACCACGGGGACGGGTACGCGTGGGGACGTGAGCGGTGGCCGTCCGGTGCCGTTCAGGAGCAGCGTCATCCGGAAGGTCGCCGCGGAGATCGCGGCGGACGAGCGTGCCCACGTCGCGTTCCTCCGGAACGCGCTCGGCAGCGCTGCCGTGTCCCGGCCGGCGATCTCCCTCGACCAGAGCTTCACCGCGGCCGCGCTCGCAGCTGGGCTCATCAAGCCGGGAGAGACGTTCGACGCGTACGCGAACGACCTCAACTTCCTGTTCGCCGCATACCTGTTCGAGGACGTCGGAGTGACCGCCTTCAAGGGAGCAGCGCCGTTCATCACCAACAAGACGTACCTCGACGCTGCTGCTGGCCTTCTGGCCACTGAGGCGTACCACGCGGGAATCGTTCGCACGTCCCTCTACACCGAGGGCATGATCGACGACAGCGTCTTCAGAGCGGTGGAGAAGATCTCCAACGTTCGCGGCGCCGTCGACGGGGTCGGATCCGACGACCAGAGCATCGGCGATGCCGAGACCCTCAATCTGGTCCCCACCGACGCCGAAGGACGCGCTTATGGTCGTTCGCCCGAGCACATCCTCAACATCGTGTACCTGACCGGGGATCGCGTCACCTCCGGTGGCTTCTATCCCAACGGTCTCAATGGCGACCTCCGAGAGAGCGCGCAGACGGCCTAGCAGGGAAGCATGTTCACCGGAGACGTCCCGACGGCGGCAACGGCCGACGAGGAGCATCCCGCTGTGGGCAGTTTCCACCGTCGCGATGGAGGAACAATGAGAGACAAGAAGCCCAAGCGGCCGCAGACGTTTCCGGTGATGGATGGTGCTGGGCCCGCTCCGCGAGCGGATCAGATTGCTGGGATCGTTCAGCGGGTGTGGGTGGATTCGACGGTGTACCACCAAGATGTGGAGACGCTCCTCCGTGAGTGGCTCGGTGTCGTGGGGTGTGTCGTGCGTGAGGACGAGTTCGCTGCCTTGCTCGGCAAGGCCCAGGGTGAGTTCGCGCGCATCGCGACGGGTTCGGAGGAGGACGCGGGACCGCACTGTCCGGCGCATGACCTCGTGGACTGCCTCTATTGGGATGTGCAGAGGCTGGAGAGATCCGGGCCGGCCGGACTGGGCTCCTCGTAGCGACGATTGCGTCGACCTTTCAGCCTCATTCGGTCCTCCGGCCCTAGGATGACCTCGTGGACGAGAGCTCGCATCCGGGCGCGGCTAGGCGCTTGACGGCTCGCGGAGCCAAGACGAGATCGAAGATCGTGGCGACCGCGGCTGATCTCATGCGTGTGCGCGGTGTCGGCGGCACCACCCTCGACGACGTCGTCTCCGCGAGCAAGGTGAGCAAGTCACAGTTGTATCGCCACTTCGATGACAAGCCGGCACTCGTACGGGCCGTCATCGAATACGTCGGGGATATCAAAATCAGCGGCGAGCGCGAGCGTCTCGAGAATGTGCGCAGCTTCGCGGGCCTGCGGCGATGGCGGGACGCGATAGTCGAGACCAACGCTCTGCAGAACGGCCGTTACGGCTGCTCGCTTGGTTCCCTGGCTAATGAAGTCGCCGACCAGGACTGGGTAGCACGGCTGAAGCTGAGCGAGTTGTTCGACGCCTGGGAAGAGCTCTTCAGAGTGGTGTTTCGGCGCTTCCAGCTCGAAGGAACCATCCCGCCGCAGGCAGACGTGGATCGACTCGCGATCGGTTTCATCGCTGCGGTTCAAGGGGGATACCTGCTGGCGCAGACATCGCACGATGTAGCGCCGATGGCAACGGCGATCGACGTGGCGATCGCTCACCTCGAACTCCTTGCGCTGGTCGACGAGAAGACCCTCAATCAACTCTCGGTGTGATTGCACCCGGCGCGCCCATTCAGCGACAGAAGTAGTAGTCGCGACGCAAACCTTGCCATCTAAGGAGCCACAATGAAGGCGATCACCGTGTCGGACCGGGCCGCGGGAACCAGCGGCCTGACCCTCCAAGACCGTCCATATCCGCACGCCGCTGAGAACGACGTGATCGTCCGCGTCCACGCTGCGGGCTACACGACAGGGGAGCTGGCGTGGCCGGGCACTTGGACGGACCGGGCCGGCCGCGACCGCACCCCGAGCATTCCAGGCCACGAGCTCGCCGGCGTGGTGGAGGAACTCGGATACGGAACTAGCGGGTTGTCGGTGGGTCAGCGTGTCTTCGGCGTCGCGGACTGGACGAGGGACGGGACTCTGGCCGAATTCGTCGCCGTAGAGTCGCGCAACCTCGCCCCATTGCCCGCGGATATCGATTTCGTCACCGCTGCGAGCCTTCCGATCTCCGGGCTCACGGCATGGCAAGGGCTCTTCCAGCACGGAGGGCTGCGTGCCGGTCAGACGGTGTTGATCAGCGGAGCGGGTGGTGGCGTCGGCACGCTCGTCAGCCAGCTCGCTAGAGAAGCCGGCGCGTTCGTCATCGGCGCCGGCCGCAAGAGCCATCGCGACCGCTCCATCGAGGCAGGCGCGCACGAGTTCATCGACCTGGACGCCGGAGACATCGATCAGGCGCTGCGCGTCGACCTCCTGTTCGACGTACTCGGTGGCACCATCGGTGCGCGCCTTGCCGGAGCTGTGCGTCCGGGCGGCACCGTGATCGCTATCGCAAGCCCGCCCGACGTGAATCGATCCGACATCACTACGCGCTTCTTCGTCGTCGAAACCGACCGGTCGCAGCTCAGCGATCTCGCGGGACGGGTTCTGTCCGGTCGCCTCCGAACCTTCGTCGCGGAAGTCGTCACGCTCGAGGACGCTGCCGCCGCGTTCTCGAGTGGAACACGGTCACAAGGAAAGACGGTTGTCACAGTCGCCGAGGAGGACAAATGACCGACATCGACACGACGAATTCTGATACCGACGATTTCTACCGCGGAGTCGCGGCCGAATTCCTCCACCACTATCGCAGCGGTCCGAGATTCATCGCGGTGACCGGGAATGCCGACGAAGAGATCTCGCGCGTAGCCGATCTGCTCGCGACCGCGCTGAGGGATGCGGGAGCACAGGTGGAGCGTCAGAGTGTTCCGGCTTCGATCGATCCGAACCTCGTGCGAGAGCGAATCATCGCGCCCTTCCGTTCCCAGGACGCGGTCCTTGTCGCCGACGGGACGGAACTGTTGAGCGCCGGCTTCCGCGGGTTCTGGAACTTCTCGCTGTGGGTCGACCACGATCCCGACCGCGACCCGGACTGGACTTTCGTCTCCTCAGACCTGAACCAACTGGGATCGCCGCGAGAAGCGGCCTCCGTCATGTTGGACGGCACCGACCCTGAACGGCCCCGGCGCCTGTGGGCCGATTTCTGCTGAGTGTCCCTGGATGAGGTCAGCCGGCTGAGACCACGTACGTACGCAGGTGGTCCACCCCGGAGTGGAACGCGTTCGTAGGTCCCAGATCCGCAGCGGCTCAGCGCACCGCTGCCAACTGGTCCCCGTTCAGGCGCACCAGGTAGCCGCCTGCGAAGAACCATGAGCCCGGGTCCCTGGCGGTCGAGCTCCACAGCTTCGTCCCCGTCTGCCGGTCGAACGCCGTGAGGTCGCCACCCGGCGGGATCGAGAACACATAGGTGTTATCAGGGCCGAAGAGAAGCGTCGCCCCGCTCGGCACATCCGGCAGCGGCTGAGGTGCCCCCGTCGACGCTGTGAAGGTACAAGTGCGGGTGCCGTCGTGGACGACGATGACGGCGTCGTGCTCGGTGTCCAGGAAGATGCTGGCGATCGGCGGCAATCCGCCGGCACCCGCCGTCAGACCGCATCGTGTGACGGGAGCGGACCAGCGTGCCACACCGGACCCGGCGTCGAGGATGGTCAACTCGGATGTGGATACGACAGCAATGAGATCGGTAGGAGCGGCGGTCGTCGCGTCGGCGCCGGCAACGCCAGTCGATGCGCGGACGGGCCAGACATCAGAGCCCGGTGAGAGCTGCCGGGTCCAGGTCGTCCTTCCCGACCGGTCAAGACCGGTGAGTTCGGTGGGCTGCCCCGAAGCGTATTGGGAGATCACCGCCGGATGGGACTCGGTGCCGATGAGGGCGTTGACGCTCCATCCCGGATCCAACCGTCCGGTCTGGAGGTCGATACGCATGTCCTCGTACGCGCGGCCGTCGGGACCGGGTGCGTTCAACAGGATGCTGACGGGAAGGAAGTCTGTGTCGCCCACCATCGGGTAAACCCCCGCCGACTTGCCCGGGATGTCCGTGGACCACCGAGGACTGTGCACGTCGCGAGGGTCCACCCGGACGATCGAGTTCGGCGTGCTCATGACGATGTCGCCGGAATCGCCCGGCACGGCCACCGCATTGAGTATCGGGTCGGCCTTCTTGCCGGCGAAGTCCGCCAGAGTCCGGCCGGTGGCAAGGTCGATGACGTCGTGCGGTCCGCCTCCCAGCGCCTGGTCGGCGACGAGGACCCGCCCCGATGTTCCCAGCACGATGACGTCGACGTCGTACAGCGGCGCAGCATGCCAGGTCCACTCCCGCGACCACAGTGCTGTGCCCTGCCGGGTGTCGACGAGAGACAGCGAGACGTGCTGCAGATCGTCCACGCAATCGGGGCTGCCGTCGCCGACGACGTGAGCTCCGAGTTGAACGAGAGCGAGGCCGTCGGCGATGTCGTAGACATGACGCTGCTCGCAGGTGCGCCCCGTGCCCGGAAGGTCCAGCGACCACGGAGCCGTTCCCAGTTGGTCGACGTCGTGCCGCTCGATCGGCGTGGTCTGAACGCCGATGGGACGAGGGGACGGCGCCGATGTCGGAGTCGGCGTCGGCGTCGGCGTCGGTGTGGAGGTGGTGCTCGGTGTTGGATCCGGCAGGGGTGCAGGCTCCAGTGAGCCGAAGTGCAGGACCCCGCTGAGCGCCAATGCGGCGGTTCCCCCGGCGAGGAGAACGGCCGCTCCCACCAGGCCGCCGACGAGAGCGAAACGCGTCCGGGACGGGCGCACCGGTCCGGCGGCGACGGTCTCGTGGAGGATGTCGCGGAGGATGGCGCTGCGAGCCGGGTCGAAAGCGGGGCCGGTGGCGGTCATTCTGCACCTCCTTCTAGGGCGGGGTGGATCGGTTCGGAGAGGAGCGCGAGATCGCCGAGGCGGCGCTTGGCGCGGGAGAGACGGGACTTGACCGTTCCGACAGGTACGCCGAGGGCGCGTGCCGCTTCAGCGAGCGAAAGCTCCTCCAGCACGCAGAGTGTGATCACGTTCTGATCGGCGGTCGAGAGGGTATTGAACGCATCGCGGACACGTCGGTCCCGCTCCCGGTTGTCGAGGTCATCGGCGACCCCGTCTGCGTGATCGGGCTCGTTGCGGGGTTCGGACATGCGGGCGAGCGCCGCGCGGTGACGGCGTGTACTGCGTTCGAAGTTGTGCACGGTGTTGTTCGCCGTGACGAGAAGCCAGGCGACGATGGAGCCGTCCACGATGCGAACCGCGTCGCGACGTCGCCACGCCTCCAGGAAGACCATCGCGGTGACGTCCTCGGCGTCGTGCGGCTGGCGGACCAGCCGCAGTGCGTGGCCGAAGACACGGTCGCGATGCTTGTCGAACAGGGAAGTGAACGCGTCAGGATCCCCGTCTCGCGCCCGGGACCAGGCGTCTGCCTCGTCCAATCCAGCGTTGCTCATATCCCCTAGTGTCCGATCGGCCGGAAAGGTTCCATCATGAAGCAACAGCGGGGACCCGGCATCTCAGGAGGCAGCGATCTCCTCGATCCAGGAGTTGACTGCGGAAATCGCTTCATCGAGCGTCAACGTCACGTCTGCCTTGCCGGCCACGCGGGGATAGTCGGTTACCCGGATCTCGTTACTGACAACCACTGGCGGCCACCTCCGCCCGTCAAACCCGAGCCACTCCGCCTCCGCCGCCCGGCCGGCGAACACCGCCTCGGCCGCAGCCCGCACCTCAATCAGGGCGACTCCGTCGAGCAGTAGCTGTTCTTTGATCAGGAGTAAGTCGACCACGTCTCGCACTCTGTCGTTTCGCTGGGCCGGCGGGTCGTGTGGGTCCGTGCAGGCGTGGAGTTTCTGGGCTACCTGATATGCAAGCGAGATGGTAGCCAGCTCGTTGGCCGATTCGAGCCCGAAAAATCCGAAGTCGTCCGCCGGCACGTATTCGGCACCGGGTTGTGTCTTGCCGTCGGCGAATGCGATCTCGACCTGGATCTTGCGCCAGACCCGACCTCGGATGTCAAGTCGCACATCGAACCGGCGCGGTTTCACCCGTCGCGCCGGCACGTTGATGGTCTCGATCTCTGAACGGCTCAACGTGAAAGGTCCCCATGGTTCTGTCAGTGCTTCGTCGAGCTTCTGTGCAAAAGCGTTGACCTCTCCGCGGAACATCGCATCGACGTCTTTGGTGGCTCGGGATCTTGCCGAGAGTCGTTGCTCGAGGAAGGCGCCTCCCTTAAGGAGAAAAAGCGCGCCGAACTCTGGGTCGGAGACTCGTTGCAGAGCGGCGACGACAATCGTTGAGGCGATTTGCCAGAACAGTCGGCCAGAGTCGCCGATGCCAAGCTCTTTGGCTGCATGATTCACCCACGCGTTGAGGGCTGCGACCGTCGGGGGAGTCCGCTCCTCCTCGGGAAGGGTGGACAGGTCGATTCGGGTCACTGACGCCGTCTGAGTTTCCGGCGCAACCGCGCTGCTTCCATTTCGGTGATTGCTCCTCGTTTGCGGGCTGTCTTGATCGCGGTAGTCAGCAGGTAGTGCGGCGTGCCGTAGTCGATGCATTGATCGATGGCTGTGGCGGGTGTCACGGTCGGGATGCCTTCCCACCAGCCAATCTGCCGCGGTTCGAGGTCCTGATGGTGGAGCACGTACCCTTCGCCGCCGTCGCGACGGATTCGCTTCTGGCGAGGCACGGTCAGGTGGATCTGGTCTGGGTTCACTTCGCAGAGTTCGTGCACTGCAAGTGCGGTCTCGTGTCCGAGCGCTGCTCGGTCGGCACCGGTCCATAGGACGGCCAGCATGTATCCATCGCGGTCGGTGACGGGGAGCTGGTCGAAGCGGTAGACCCCGTGCGCGACGTGACGCAACTGGTGGCGGTTGGCCAGTTTGGCGAGTTCCCCGGGGCGTACACCGAGTTCACGAGCGGCGCGGGTTGTGACGAAACCGTAATGTTCGGTCGCAACGTCCCACAGGTCTGCCTGCACGGTCATTCCGGCCACCTCCATGATTGTCAAAACTATACCAAGTTCGGGATAGTTTTGACATTCCTAGCGGTTGCCCCGGGTGGAGTTCGCCTGGAATGGGAAGCGGCGCAAGACAAGTGCCTGGATCGAGTCTTGACAGCCGGCGCAACCGCGTGGCAAGGTGGTAACGGCGTTACAGTAACACGGTTACAACCACGATGGCGAGGAGAAGGTCATGGCTTTGGCGAATGACGTGGCGAACGCGATGCGCGCGCTCGAGCTGCTCGTTCCCCATCCAGAGGGTTCTCGAGTCAGCGAGATCGCCGAACATCTCCACATCAACAAGGCCATCGCCCACCGCCTGCTGGCCGCGCTCGTCGAAGTCGACTACGTGAAGCAGGATCCTCGAACGTCCGCCTACTTCGCGACTCATCGGCTCGGTGCGCTCGGGCTTCGGCAGCTTTCCTCCTCGGGCGTGGATGCGTGGGCTCAGCAGGCGCTGGATTCGCTTGCCGCCGACTGCGAGGAGCTCGTCCGGCTGGCTGTGGCGACACACGACTCTCTGCAGTGGATCGCCAAGGCGCAAGGCTCGAACTCGTCTCTTCGCATCGACCCCGTCATGGGCCAGGATGCGGTTCCCCACGCGACCGCCTCGGGGAAAGCGTGGCTGTCCACGCTGCCGTCGGAACGGGTGGCTGCAGTGCTGGATCGCGAAGCCGAGCTCAGCACCACGGCGCGGCTGCCACTCGACCGGGCCGCGCTCCTCGTCGAGCTCGAAGAGGTTCGTCGTCGCCGTTACGCGACGACCTTCGAGGAGATGGATGCGGGAATCAATGCCCTTGCTGCGCCGATCTTCGGGGCGGGCAGCGACCAGGAAGCCACCGGGACGATCAGCATCGCCGGCCCGTCGGTTCGCATGACGAGCGCGCGGATGGCTGAACTCTCACCACTGTTGCTCGCAGCCGCAGCGAGCATTTCCAGCAGCTGGCCGAGCTACGCGTACCTCGCTGCCGCGGAGAAGCTTACGGCTTAGACATCCGTCGCCCGCGTGACCGATTGCGGATATTGATTGGAACCGACATGAGCATGATCATCAACACGTTCTCCTACCTGTGGTCGGCGACTGCCGTCGAGGCGATCGCAGAACTGTGTGAGAACGGGTACGACACCTTCGAGGTGCCGATCAGCTCACCCCACTGCTGGCCCGATGAGATGTCGGGGTCGAAGCGGTCCGAGTCATTTGCAGAGCTGAAGCAGCGTGGAGCCACGATCAGGTCTCTGAATGCCGGCGGGTTCGACATCAACCTCGCGAGCCCCGGCGCCAGCATGCGGCGGAAGAGCATCGACCACATCACGTCGGTCATCGAGCTCGCTGAGGTCTGGGAAGCCTCCGAGATAGTGATCTCACCTGGCACAAGGCGACCGATGATCTCGCCACCGCTCGAGAGCGTCCACGGTTGGCTCTACGAGAGCCTGGACGAGCTGCTTCCTCTGGCCAAGCGGGCAGGTGTGCGCTTGCTCTTCGAAAACACCCCCTATTGCTTCACTCCGACGATCGAGGAGCTGGCAGGCATCGTCGAGACGGTCGGCGATGATTCGCTCAAGATCGTGTACGACGTCGCGAATGCCGCTTACATCGGCGAAGATCCCGCCGAAGCTCTGCGCTCCCATCACGACTCGATTGCCCTCGTGCATGTCTCCGACACAGGAACAGACGTCTGGGGCCACGATCCGATCGGCACCGGCGTCATCGATTTTCGCGCGGTGGGCGACGCTGTGGCGGCGACAGTCGGAACGGACAACACCGTTCTCGAAGTGATCCGTGAAGAAGAAACTCTGCACGAGTTCGAGAAGGCCCTCGCTGCCCTCAGAGTCGAGGGATGGAACGTCTGAATGGAGACCGTGCGATGAGAGCTTTGGTCAGTGGTGGTACCAGCGGCATTGGTGCGGCGGCATCCCTGCGGCTGGCAGAGGCAGCCTTGGCTCGCGGTGCCAAGCCGATGATCGCGGTGTGCGGGCATGAACCAAGCCGTCTGCAGGACGAGATCGTTCGCTCGATCCAGTCGATGGGCGGTACTGCGATCGCATTGTCGGGAAACCTGGGCGACCCGGAGGTGCCGGCCCGGATGGTAACGGCTGCGGTCGAAGAATTCGGTGGCCTGGATGCACTCGTCTCGAATGCCGGGATCGCAAATCCTGGCCCGTTGAGCGAGCTGCCCGTTGAGGATTGGGACGACATGTTCTCCGTCAACGTGCGCGGTGCGTGGCTTCTCGCGAAAGCCAGTTACCTGCATCTGGCCGCCAGTCATGGTGCTGCGTGCTTCACGTCGTCCATGTCCGGTCAGATGCCACACGCCGGGTCGGGCGCCTATAGCCCGAGCAAAGCCGCATTGACGCTGCTCGCTCAGACACTCGCACTGGAGTGGGCACCGGACGGGATCCGCGTGAACGTGGTCTCTCCGGGAATGACCCGCACGCGGATGACGGAGAAGATGTACGAGGATTCGCAGATCAAACAGCAGCGCGAACGCATAATCCCGCTGCACAGGATCGGGGACCCCATGGACGTCGCGAACGTCATCGAGTTCCTCGTCGGTCCGCTATCGGGCTACGTCACGGGTCAAGACATCTGCGTCGACGGCGGATATTCGAAATCGATCCTCAGCCACATCCCTGGTCGGCCGAGCTCAAAAGCCTGATGCCGGCCTGGGTACCTCGTGACGACGATCCTGACTCCCGTGAAGCGCGATCCGGGTGATTGAGTGGCTTGATGTCGCTGTACTGGTGGCGGCCGCGGCGGGATCAGCGTTCCAGGTCCTCTCCGGAATCGGGTTCGGGCTCATCGCCTCACCGCTTCTGATCTTGGCGCTGGGCCGCGAAGACGGTATTCGCATCGTCCTGATCATCTCGATCGTGCTGAACGCCGTCGTGCTGGCCCGCTCCATCCGGTTCGTACGCCTGGGCGACACGGTCAGGCTGCTCATTCCTGCCGCCGTGCTCGTCGTTCCCGCCGTCTTCGTGCTGGGCAGTGTCCACGCGCCGGTCTTGACCGTGCTTGCCGGGGCGGCGGTGCTCTTCGGCACTGTGCTTGTTGCCCGGGGGCGTCCACTGCACTGGATGCTCGGGAGACGCGGCGCCGTCATCACGGGCGCTGCAAGCGGGCTGTTGACCGCTCTGACGGGCGTGGGCGGTCCACCTGTTGCGCTGTTCGTATCGGCGCGGCGATGGTCGGCAGCGGTGGCGCGCGGGACGATGCAGGCGTTCTTCCTCCCTCTGAACCTGGTCACGCTCATCGCTCTCGGACCGTTCGTGAATGGTGTCTCGAAACTCGGGTGGGCGGTCGCCGGGGTGGTCATCGGAGCTGTCATCGCCCTTCTCTTCGCGGGCCGGCTATCCGAAACCCTCATCAGGTGGACCACGCTCGCTCTGGCGGGCGTCAGCGCAGCATCACTTGTGGCGAACGGCATCGTCTCGCTCCTCTGAGACTGCCGAAATCGCCCGGCGGCCGGCTTGCGCGCTCACCCAGTGCCCGCGCCCTCTCGGCGGGGTTTCACCTCGGCTGACGGCTCCGCGGCTCGGTTCCCCGCTAGGATGATCGCGCCCCGTTGCCACGAGGCAAACCGAGGGATCACACGGGACGATGGAGCGGGGGGACGCATGGCGGCGACACGTCGTGAGGTGGCGGAGGCGGCGGGAGTCTCGGTCCGGACGGTCTCCAATGTCGTCAATGGTTTCGACCATGTCGCGCCCGAGACCCGGGAGCGGGTGCTTCGCGTCATCCACGAGCTCGAGTACCAGCCCAGCGAGCTCGCGCGCAGCCTGAAGGTGGGCCGGTCGGGCCTCATCGGGCTGATGCTTCCGGAGCTCGACACGGCCTACTTCGCGGAGCTCACCCGGGCTTTCGTCGAGGGCGGCGCCGAGCGTGGGCTGACCGTCGTCGTCGACCAGACCGACGGCGACCGCGAGCGCGAACTCGCGCTGCTGCGTCGCACGGCCGGAGGCTCGCTCTTCGACGCGCTCGCTTTGAGCCCGCTCGCGCTCAGGGCGGAGGATCTGGAGGCGCTCGCCGCAGGGCCGCTGGTGTTCCTGGGCGAGGATGAGTTCCCGGGCTACGACAAAGTGATGATCGACAACTTCCAGGCCGCCCGGGAGGCGGTCGAGCACCTGCTCGCCCAGGGTCGCCGCCGCATCGCGGCCATCGGCGCCGAGCGGAGCCATCGCGCTGCGAGTTCGCAGCGGCTCGAGGGCTACCGCGCGGCGATCGCCGCCCACTCCGACCTCGGTCTCCCGGAGATCGTGGAGTACGTGAACGGCTTCCGGCGGCCGGAGGGAGCCGCGGCGATGCGGAGGCTGCTCGACGGTGGTGAACGGTTCGACGCCATCTTCTGCTTCTCCGACGCGCTCGCGCTCGGGGCACTGCGCACCCTCCACGAGGCGGGGGTCTCGGTGCCGGACGAGGTTGCGGTCGTCGGCTGGGACGACATCGAGGACGGCCGCTTCTCGACACCGTCGCTCACCACGGTGAGCCCGGACAAGCGCTGGCTTGCCGAGACGGCGCTCGATCGGATCGTGCGGAGGCTCGCGGGCGAGGACCTGGAGCCCGACGTCCTGGTCGGGCCGCATCGGCTTGTGGTGCGGGAGAGTGCGCCGGTGGCGCAGAGCATGGTGGGGTAATAGTCCTCCGGTGAATCCACGAATTTCCACATTGCATTTGCATCGAGGCAAAGCGACGCGCTAGCATCCTGATCGTGACGTTTGCATCGAGGGAAATCGAACAGGACGGGAACGCTCCCGCCGCGCAGGCCCTGCCGCGTGCGGAGTACCCGCGCCCCCAGTTCGTGCGCGACCGCTGGCTCAACCTCAACGGCGTGTGGAGCTTCGGCTTCGGTGCAGGGGAGGCGGCTCAGACGGACATCGTGGACCCCGCCACTACGGCCCCGACCGCCTGGCGCCTCGACCGCGACATCCTCGTCCCCTTCGCTCCGGAGTCGGAGCGCTCCGGCGTCGGCAGCACCGGCTTCCACCCGGCGGTCCGCTACCAGCGCACGGTCGAGGTACCCGCCGACTGGGCCGGCGACCGCATCCTGCTCCATTTCGGCGCGGTCGACTTCGACACCAGGGTGTGGGTGGATGACATCGAGGTCGGCCGTCACCGCGGCGGGTTCACCCCGTTCACGATCGACATCACTGATGCGGTCGGCGCATCCGCGGCAGCCTCCGTCACCACCGCCACCCCTGCCTTCACACTCTCCGTCCTCGCCGAGGACGACCACCGCACCATCCAGGCCCGCGGCAAGCAGTCCCGACGGCCGGAGAACTACGAAGCCTTCTACACGCGTACGACCGGCATCTGGCA
>NZ_JBNDHX010000075.1:0-18922 GCF_056755275.1 Leifsonia sp. HAY1-4F | reverse complement strand
CCCCCCCCCCCCCCCCCCCCCCCCCCCCCCCCCCCCCCCCCCCCCCCAACAACACCCCCCCCCACCAGATTAGCGAGTGTCTCGTGGGCTCGGAGATGTGTATAAGAGACAGGGACAGACGGTTACTGCTGGCCGAGGCCGGGGTGGATGCGCGCGAGGGCCGGGGCCGCGGCCACGAACTTCGCGAGGGTGACCGTGTCGAGGTTGGGACCGTACGCGGTCGGGTTCCCGAGGGTCAGCGCGCCGCCGTCCGTGGTGAGCGACAGCGGGATCGTCTTGTCCCAGTAGCTGTTCCACGAGTAGTTGTGACGGAACGCCGCCCGCGCTGTGGCGCCTCCCGCCTCCGTCACGTCGAGGAAACGGCTGATCACCTGCGGGTTGTAGTTGATCGCAGCGGACTTGTCGGCGTTGGATGCGCCGAGCACCAGCTGGTACTCGCCGGCGGCGAAGCCGCTGGGCCGCGGGACCGTCAGGGTGTTGGCCGCGCCGTTCCCGAGGTAGCCGACGTCGCGCACGACGCCCTGGGCGTCCGCCGACCCGTTCGAGTTCGCCGGGTCCGTCTGGACGACCGCCGCGCCCGACCGGGGCAGCGCCTCCGCCTCGCTGTGGAACACGAGGGACGGATCCGCGTCGGCGGACTTGTGCGCCGCACCCCGGAGGGTCGAAACGTCCCCGACGAGGATGCTTCCGATCGCCGCCTGCACGCTGAGCTCGTTCACACCCTGCGGCAGGAACACGCGGACGGTCGCGTCGTACACGCCGGGCCCGGTGGCGGCGGGCAGCGGGATGCTGCGCCCGTTCGCGGTCAGCGCGGGCGTGCCTCCGTCGCCGGTGGTGGCGAAGTGCGTCGTCACGTCGTAGTAGCCGGTCTCCGCCGTCGTAGCGAAGAACGTGGCCCGGGCGTCGCCCGTGAGGGACGCGTACCCGCGCGCGGCCGGCTGCTGCCACGACAGGGTCGCCCCGCCTGCCAGCGTCGCATCCACCGCGGGGTACGTCGCGCGCTCGCCCGAGGTGACGTCGTACAGGTCGAAGCGGTCGAGGGTGATGTCCGCTCCGGGCAGAACCGTGGTGCCGTCCTTGCTGGCCCGCAGCGACAGCGCGTGCGTGCCGGCGGTCAGGTGGAGGGTGACGTCGGCCGTTCCGCGGTAGCCCCAGTTGAGGTCCGCCGAGTACTTCACCAACTGGTCGAAGGAGCCGTCGACGAAGAGCGCGTGCTTGCCCGGTGTGGCGTTCGACCCGCTCAGGATCGAGAGCCGGTAGTCGCCGGTGGTCGGCACCGTCACGTTCCAGGTCGCGGAGGAACCGGCGCGGTTGAACGAGCCGACATCCTTGCCTCCGGAGGCCATGAACGACCACTCCCGTGACGGATCCTGGGTGTAGACGTTCGCGTTCGCGATGGTCGCGTTCTCGGCCTCCGTGCTGTTCACCAGGTCAGCCGACACGGGCTGCGGGTCGGTGAGCTGCGGGGTGATCTGCAGCTGGTACCCGGCGTACCGGTCGCTGTTCGGCACGGTCACCGAGACGGCGCCGTTCACGATCTTCGCGGTGGTCGACAGGATCACCGGCGGCTGCAGCGACGCGCCCTCGGCTCCGTCGAGGCGGTCGGCGCGCACCTGCACATCCACCGTCTCGCCGAAGGTGGACACGTCCAGGCCCTTCACGTCGACCGCGACGTCCGAGCTGCCTCCGCCGAACAGCACCGTGGCCTTGCGGGCCTTCGTGTCGATGGCGGCGAGGCCCTGGAGGGTGTCCGGCACGTTCAGCTGCGGGGGAGTGACCTCCGCCGTCGTCGAACCCGCGAGGCTGCCGTACCAGTTGAACATCCACCAGCCGCCGTTGGCGCCGTTGTTGCGGGAGGAGTTGTCGGAGAGGTTGCCGGCGTAGTTCCAGTACGCGGTCTGCGCGTCGACCTTCTCGCTCTCGAACATGGAGATCCACTGCACCAGCTGGCCGGGGACGCCCATGTCGCGCAGCATCCCGAACTCCGTGATGTTGACGGGGATGGGCGCGATACGGAGCCGCTGGAGCAGGGCGGTGTACGCGTCGTGGTGTCCACGGAACGTGGCCAGGTTGTTCGTGCCCAGCTCGTGCCAGATGAAGATGTCGGGCAGCTCGGAGTGCGCCTTCGCGTAGCTCAGGAAGTCCGCGCTCCGATCGGCGTGCCAGGTGGAGTCGCCGGGGCCGCCGATGCGCGCGTGGCCGAGTCCGTGTTCGGCGTAGACGCCCTGGATCACCTGGTAGGCCGCCGACCAGTCCGCCAGGAACTGGTCCTTCTGCGTCGACCAGTTCGGGTACCAGTTGCCGCCGTCCGGTTCGTTGAACGGGATGAACACGTACTTCTCGGGATGCTTCGACGTCGTCGCCACCGCTTCGACCGCCTGCTTCAGGATGGGCAGGTAGTCCCAGACGCCGTCGCCGTTCGCGTCGCCCGGGCGCTTGCCGCCGTTGTACGGCCAGTCCGGGTACATGTCCTGCACGTAGACATAGAGGTCCTGGCCTCCGGCGGCGAAGAACGATGACTCGACCTGCAGCGCGTCGCCGTTGGGATGCTGTGCTCCCTGCGGCGGCTTCTGCGAGGTGTTCGTCAGGTGCGCGCCGTCGAGGACGGCCTGGGTGGGCACTCCGTCGTCGCCGAGGCCGTAGAGCGTTCCGGTGGAACCGCCGCGGAACGTGCCCGTCGTGTGCGAGAAGTCGACACCGAGGTGGTCGACGCCTGCGGCGGAAGCGGGGAGGGTGAGGCCGCCGGCCGCGAGGGCGACGCCGGCGGCGAGAGCGATGGAGGGCGGGAGGATGCTGCGCAGACGATGCCTGCGGTGTGTGCCGTTCAAGCGGGTACTCCTTCGTACGGATCGGTTGGACGGTTCCGGTTCGCGTCGGGTCCCGACCGCCGAATCGCCGGTCGGGCACATCCTGAAACCGATATCATGATAGCGATACCGGGTATGAACGCAATAGGGCGAACGGATCAATAGCGGTCTATCTGATACCGCTACCAGATTTCGCTTGCATTTAATTCTGATAGCGCTATCATAAGTCGACGCGGCCAACCGGCCGCACCGTCCGTACGAGTCCGCAATGACGAGGAGACCGATGACCGACCGCCTGAGCTGGGGCACCGGGACGCTGACCGTCGAGTTCGAGTGGTCGGCCGATTCGGCACCCCGTATCGCCGCGGTCCAGAGCGCCGGGCTCCGGCTGGAGATGCCGGCCGGGCTCCCGCTGGTCGATGTCCTCACGGTGCGGCACGGACACTCCCTCGCGAGCGACCGTCTGGTGCACACCGCGATCGGCCACGACCTCCGCTACGCGGGCCACGAGGAGACGGCGAGTGCCCGCGGGAGGGAGCTGCGCATCCACCTCGCCCATGCGGCGAGCGGCCTGAGCGTCGAACTGCGCCTGGAGCTCCCGGACGGACTCGCCGTCCTCCGCTCGACCGTCACGGTCGCCAACGGCGGCGAGGAGGCCGTGGTGCTCCGCAGCATCCCGTCGCTCGCCCTGTACCTGGGCGGGAACGGCCGCAGCGACATCCGCGAGTGGGAGGTGTACCACGCCCTGAGCGACTGGCTCGGCGAGGGCCGGTGGATGCACGAGCCGCTGGGCGGCGTCCGCTTCCCGCGCCTCGAGCAGCACCTGACCAACCACAACCCGCGCGGCGAGTTCAGCGTCATCTCCTCCGGCACCTGGTCCACCGGCAAGCACCTGCCGATCGCGGCCGTCCGGTCGCCACGGCTCGGCGCCGCCTGGGCCTGGCAGATCGAGCACAACGGCGCCTGGCGCTGGGAGATCGGGGAGGACACGGCCAGCGGCTACCTCGCCCTCTCCGGCCCCACCGACACCGACCACCAGTGGAGCGAGGAGCTCCGGCCCGGCGACACGTTCACGACGGTCCCGGCCGCCATCGCGCTGGCCGCCGACGTGACCTCCGCGATCGGTCAGCTGACCCGGTACCGGCGGGCCGCGCGCCGTCCGCATCCCGACAACGCCGCGATGCCCGTCGTCTTCAACGACTACATGAACACGCTCAACGGCGACCCCACGACCGAGAAGCTGCTGCCCTTGATCGACGCGGCAGCGGCCGTGGGCGCCGAGGTGTTCTGCATCGACGCCGGCTGGTACGACGACAGCGGCGACTGGTGGGACACGGTCGGCGAGTGGATGCCGAGCACCACCCGCTTCCCGGGCGGCCTGGCGCAGGTGATAGACCGCATCCACGACGCCGGGATGGTGCCGGGGCTCTGGCTGGAGCCCGAGGTCATCGGGGTGAAGAGCCCGATGGCGGCGCAGCTGCCCGACGAGGCGTTCCTGCAGCGGGCGGGCGAGCGGGTCGTCGAGCACCACCGCTACCACCTCGATCTGCGCCACCCCGCGGCGCGCGAGCACCTCGACGGTGTGGTCGACCGGCTGGTCACCGAGTTCGGCATCGGGTTCTTCAAGCTGGACTACAACATCAACCCGGGGCCCGGGACCGACCGCGACGCCGACAGCGTGGGCGCCGGCCTGCTCGCCCACAACCGGGCGCATCTGGAGTGGCTGGACGGCGTCCTCGACCGGCACCCGGGCCTTGTCATCGAGAACTGCGCCTCGGGCGCCATGCGCTCCGACTTCGCGATGCTGTCCCGGCTGCAGGTGCAGTCCACTTCGGACCAGCAGGACTTCCTCAAGTACCCGCCCATCGCCGCCAGCGCGCCGGCCGCGATGCTTCCCGAGCAGGCCGCGAGCTGGGCGTACCCCCAGCCCGAGATGAGCGTCGAGGAGGTCGCGTTCTGCCTGGCGACCGGGCTGCTCGGCCGCTACTACGTCTCCGGGCACCTGGCCCGGATGGATGCCGAACGTCTCGCCCTGGTATCGGAGGCCGTGGAGGCCGCCAAGGCTCTGCGCGGCGAGCTCGCCGCATCCACTCCCTTCTGGCCGCTCGGCGTCCCCACCTGGGACGGCGCCTGGACCGCGCTCGGCCTGAGGACGGAACGACCGGGGATGGACGGTGGCGCCCTCGTCACCGTCTGGAACCGCGACCCCGCAGTACCCGAGACCGTGCTGTCCCTCCCGGCCTTCGCCGGGCGGGAGCTCGCGGTCACGCCCGTCTTCCCGCGAACCCTTCCCGAGTGGCAGACCCACTGGGACGCGGGGACTGGAGAACTCCGCATCGTCGCCCGCACGGGCGTCATCGGCGCGCGAGTCCTCCGCCTGGAGGCCGCGACGAATGTCGCGTCCGCATCGCATTCCGCAACACGAACCCAGTAGCGCTACGGTCGCTACGTCACACAAGGAGAGCAGTTCGATGAAGATCGCTTGGAAAGGCGCCGCGACCATCGCGGCCATCGCGGCAGCCGCCGCGCTCGCCCTCACGGGGTGCAGTGACCCCGGTTCCGGAGGCGGAAGCGCGGGCAGCGCATCCTGGCCGGCACAGAACACGAAGCTCGACGGGGTGAACCTCACCATCTGGGCCGCACAGAACTCGAACAAGACCGCCGACAGCGTCATCTCCGGCTTCGAGAAGCTGACGGGCGCGAAGGTCAAGGTCGTCACCATCCCCGACCCGTACGAGCAGGGCGTCCAGACCAAGGTCGCGACGGGCGACAAGCCGGACCTCGCGTTCTGGCAGCCCACCGCGTCCGAGCTCACCGCTCTGAACGCCACCCAGAACCTGCAGTCGCTGGATGGCGCGCCCTGGGTCAAGAACTACACCGGCAACCTGGCCGACATGACCGGGAAGCTGGGCGACACCCGGTACGCAGCGCTCGTCACGACGCCGGCCGTCATCGGCGTGTACTACAACAAGGAAGTCTTCGCGGCGAACGGCATCACCACGACGCCGAAGAACTGGGACGAGTTCATCCAGCTCGCTCAGCAGCTGAAGGCCAAGGGCGTCGACCCGTTCTACGAGATGGGCGGCGACAAGTGGGCCACCCAGTGGTGGGTGCAGGCGCAGCTCGCCGATGCCGCCAAGGACGGTCTGTGGGACAAGGTGAACAAGAACCAGGAGAAGTTCACCGACCCGACCATCCAGGGCGCCATCGACAACTACCAGAAGCTGATCCAGCAGGGGCTGTTCAACTCGGACATCAAGACAGCCACCTTCGTCGATCAGGGCACAGCGCTCCTCGGCGGCAAGGCGGCTATGGCCATGCAGGTGAACTCCTTCTTCGGCGAACTGCAGGCCACCTCGAACACCGCTGACCTGAACAAGAAGATCGGCTTCTTCCCGATCTCCCCCAAGGGCAACGTCGGCACCTACATCCCCGATCAGTCCAACGCTCTGGTCGCCTTCAAGTCCGGCGACAGCAAGCGCGAGGCGGCCGCGCGCCAGTTCCTCTCCTACTGGCTGGGCGACGGATACAAGGACTTCGTCAAGGCGCAGTCGACGGTCTCGCTGATCAAGGGCGTCGACACGCCGTCCGATGTGCCGCAGGCGCTCAAGGATGTCGCCGCGTCCCTCGACAGCTCGGTCGGCTCGATGCAGGCCCTCGCTGTCGCGAACCCGGACCTGTACCTCAACCTCGCCGACATGATCCAGGGCACCAAGACCCCGGTCCAGGTGGCGCAGACGACGCAGGACCAGTTCGCTCAGCTGGCGAAGGCCCAAGGAGTCAAGGGCTTCTAGCCGGGACGCCGGGGCGGCTCCGAGAGCCGCCCCGGCGCACCCGCAGCGACCCCCAGAAAGGCAGCACCCCGTGACCGCACAACTCGCCCCGCCGGCCCCCACCGCCGCAGCGCAGGCGCGCCGGCGACCGCCGCGTTCCCTCGGGCGAAGACGTCAGGATCACCCCGCCTGGTTCCTCGTGCCGGCGCTCGTCGTCCTCGTCATCTTCTTCTTCGTCCCGACGATCTTCAACTTCGTCTACGCCTTCACGAACTGGTCCAGCTTCCACAGCGACATCGGCTTCGTCGGCTTCGACAACTTCGCAGCGCTCTTCACCAACGGCAGCCTGCTGAACGACCTGCGGATCACACTGGTGTACGCGGTGCTGGTGGCGATCTTCCAGAACCTGTTCGGGCTCATCCTCGCTCTCGTGCTGGAGCGGGACACCGCCGTCAACCGCTTCGCCCGGGTCGCGTTCTTCGTACCCGTCGTGATGTCGGCGCTCGCCGTCGGCTACATCTTCCAGGCGATGCTGAAGCCGGCGGGCGCGCTGAACCAGATCCTCGGCTTCCTCACCGGCCAGCATGTGACGATCGCCTGGCTCGGCAGCACGACGTGGACCATCGTCGTCGTCGCCCTCATCCACGCCTGGAAGTGGATGGGCCTCTCGATGCTGATCTACCTCGCTGGCTTGAAGACGATCAACGAGGACATCCTCGAGGCGGCCCGGCTCGACGGCTCGGGATGGTGGACCACGTTCCGCAGCATCCGCTTCCCGCTCCTTGCACCCGCTGTGACGTTCAACGTGGCAACTGCGCTGCTGGGATCGATGAACGGGTTCGACATCGTGCAGGCGACCACCGCCGGGGGACCGGGCGGGACCACGGAGCTGCTCAACATCTTCATCTTCCGGACGTTCGGGCAGGGCCTGTTCGCCCAGGCGACGACGATGAGCCTCTCCCTCTTCCTCATGGTGACGGTCCTCGCCTTCCCCGTGATCTATTTCCTGCGCAGAAGGGAGAACGTGCTGTGAGCGCGCTCGCCTCCACCTCCACTTCGGCTCGTCGCCGCCGGTCGCTGCGGCCGGCACGCCTGATCCAGCCGGCCGTCGCGATCCTGCTCGTGGTGCTGCTGCTCGGCATCCCGTTCTGGCTGGTCGTCGTGACGGCGGGGAAGGACCAGGCCGAGGCCCTGAACCCGAGCCTCGCCCTGCCGACCAGCTGGCAGCTGTTCCAGAACTTCGGCACCGTGCTCGACCAGGGCCGGATGATTCCCGCCTTCCTCGGCAGTCTGCTGATCATGGTCCCGTCGGTGTTCGGCGTGCTCCTGCTCGGCGCCATGGCGTCCTGGGTCCTGGGACGCCGCCGGAGCAAGCCGATCGCATTCGTCTACGCGCTGGGCATCAGCGGGATCGTCCTGCCGCCGGCCGTGGTCACGATCGTGTTGCTGCTGAGGCAGCTCGGGCTCGCAGGCACCGCGATCGGGATGATCGGCGTCTACATGGGCATGTACATGTCGACGGTGATCTTCTTCGTGACCGGATTCGTCCGCACGATCCCGGTCGAACTGGAGGAGGCGGCCCGGGTCGACGGCGCAGGCCCGGTGAAGGTGTTCTTCCGGATCATCCTGCCGCTGCTCGCGCCCACGCTCGCGACGGCCACCATCCTGATCTGCCTCTACATCTGGAACGACGTGTTCTACGCGCTGTTCGTGATCGGCGGCCGGCTGGACACGCTGCCGCTGAACCTCTACCAGGTCGCGAGCTCCGGGCTGTACCTACAGAACTGGCACCTGATCTTCGCCTACATCATCCTGATGAGCCTGCCGCTGCTCATCACCTTCACGGTGATGCAGCGGCGGATCATCGCCGGCGTCACCAGCGGAGCGGTGAAGTGATCCGTGGTGCGGGTACGGCCGCCGGTCCGGGGGCCGGTCCGGCCGCTGGTCCGGCCGCCGGTCCCCTGACCGCGACGGGCGCGTCGCTATGCTGAGGGCGATGCCGAACAACGCGCCGAAACCACCCGTGATCAGCGACGTCGCACGCCGCGCGGGCGTCTCGGTGCCGACGGTGTCGCGCGTCCTCAACGGCGCCGCCTACGTGTCCGACGAGAAGCGGACCCGGGTGATGCAGGCCATCCAGGAGCTCGACTTCCGGCCATCCGCGGCAGCGCGCGCGCTGGTCGCCCGGCAGCCGAAGCTGATCGCGGTGATCGCCGGGAACACGTCCCGCTACGGCTACGCGGAGACCATCCGCGGCGTGGAGGAGCGGGCACGCGCAGCCGGCTACACGGTCAGCATCACGGTGGTGGAGTCGGCCGACGACGACATCGTCGAGGGAACGGTCTCCCTCGTGCTCGACCAGCCGATCGCCGGCGTCGTCGTGCTCAAGTTCGACCCGCCCGGCGTGGCGGCGCTCCACCGCATCCCGAAGTCGATCCCGACCGTGTCGATATCGGGCGTGCGTGAGAGCGGTGTGCCGCAGGCCGTCCTCGCGGAGGCGGAAGCCGCGGAGGAGGTCACCGGCTACCTTCTGGGGCTCGGCCACGCAACGGTGCATCACGTCCGTGTCCCTCCGTCGCGCAAGGAGGACGGGCGGACCACGGGCTGGAAGCGCGCGCTCACCAAGCACGGCGCGCCCGTCCCCGCGCCGGTCGACGCGACATGGGAGCCGGAATCCGGCCGCGAGATCGGCCGCGCGCTCGCTGACGACCCCACCGTCACCGCGGTGTTCTGCGGGAACGACGAGATCGCGATGGGCGTCATCCGCGGGCTGGTCGAAAAGGGCAAGCGGGTGCCGGACGACGTCAGCGTGGTCGGCTTCGACGACCATCCCCTCGCCCGGATGTGGAGCCCGCCACTCACCACGGTCGACCAGGACTTCGTCGGCCTGGGGTCGCGCGCCTACGACCTGCTCGAGGCCGTGATGGCGGGAGGGAAGGTGCGCAGGTTCTCGTCCGAGCGCCCGACGGTCATCATCCGCGAGAGCACGGCGCCGCCGCCCGCGTGAGGCTCCGCTGTCCGGGAGGGGTGCCGTTGCCGGGGGCCGGGCGCTAACCTCCCCTCAAGGGAGGGAGCACTATGTCGTTCCACGACTTGCATTTCGGAGCTGAGCCGCTGCTCCTGCCGAACGCCTGGGATGTCGGCTCAGCCCTCGCCTTCGCCGCGGCGGGCTTTCCAGCGGTCGGCACGACCAGCTTCGGCGTGAACGCTTCAGCCGGGCGCCCGGACGCCGAGAGCGCCAGCCGGGAGGCCACGGTCGCGCTGATCCGCCGGATCTCGGCCCTGCCGGTGTACATCACCGCCGACATCGAGGACGGGTACAGTGACGACCCCTCCGAGGTCGCCGACCTGGTCGCCGGGCTCGGCGCGGCCGGGGTCAACCTCGAGGACTCCGCCGGCGGCCGGCTGGTCGATCCGTCGATTCCAGCGGCGAAGATCGCCGCGATCAAGCGGGCGGCCCCGGAGGTGTTCGTCAACGCCCGCGTGGACTCGTACTGGTTCCACGAGGACGACACGGTCGAGGCCGTCCGCGACCGAGCGAAGGCGTACGCGGATGCGGGCGCCGACGGGATCTTCGTCCCCGGCGCAGCAGAGCCGGCGACGCTGGAGCAGCTGGCGTCCGGCATCTCGCTCCCGCTCAACGTGCTCGTCGTGCCGGGACTGACCCTCGCCGACCTGCAGCAGCTCGGTGTCCGGCGGGTGAGCACCGGCTCGCTGCCGTACCGCGTGGCGATCGACGCGGCGGTGGGCGTGGCGACTGCGGTCCGGGACGGCCGTGAGCCGCCGCCCGCGACCTCCTACGCCCGATTCCAGCAGCAGCTCCTCGACTTCAGTCAGTGAGAGGTGCAAGGGTGGCGGCGCCGCCCGCCTGAGCGGAGCCTGGACCGGCCGGATCGCCCGAGGGTATTAGTGGGAGCGTGGATACTTCGACGAACCAGGAGGGCTGGGCGAACTGGGCGGGAGACCCGGGTGAGCTCATGTACGGGCTCGACCTCTCCCGTTTCGCGGACGGCGACGGGGACGGCTTCGGCGACTTCGCCGGGGCCATGCGGCACCTCGATCACGTCGCCTCGCTCGGTGTGACGTGGATCTGGCTGCTGCCGTTCTATCCGAGCGCCCGGAGGGACAACGGGTACGACGTCGACGACCACCTCGCCATCGACCCGCGCTTCGGAGACGTGGATGGGCTGCGCGCCCTCCTCGACCGGGCGCACGAGCTCGGGATGCGCGTCCTGATCGACGCCGTCCTGCACCACACCTCCGATCGGCATGAGTGGTTCCTGGCCGCGCGAGAGGACTCCCGCGGGCAGGCGGGCCGGTTCTTCGTGTGGAGCGACGACGACTCGATCGAGCCGGGCGACCATCCCATGTTCCCCGGCGAGGACGACGGCGTGTGGCAGTACGACGAGCGGGCGGGCCGCTACTACCACCACCAGTTCTATGCGTTCCAGCCGGACCTCAACGCAACCGATCCGGATGTCTTCGACGAGATCGTGCGCGTGCTCACCTTCTGGCTGGAGGTCGGTGTCGACGGCTTCCGCATCGACGCAGCGCTCCTCCTGGTGCAGGGGAAGGGCCGGCCGGACACGGATGTGGAGGACGGCGAGTTCTTCGACCGGCTTCGGGCACGGCTCCGCGAGGTGCGGCAGGACGTCGCGCTCATCGCCGAGGCGGACGAGTCGCCGGAGCTGATGGCCTCCCTCGTCGAGCGGGGCCGCTTCGAAGCGGTCATCGACTTCACGCTCAACAACGCGGTGATCCTCGCGCTCACCCGCAGTGAGGCCCGGCCGATCGTGGATGCGCTGCGCCGCCTCGACGACACCATCCCTCCGGATTCCCGGCTCAACTTCCTCCACAACGCGGACGAGATCGACTTGCAGCAGCTGAGCGACGACGAGCGGCGGGAGGCGTTCGACGAGTTCGCGCCGGAGCCGGACATGCTGATCTACGGCCGCGGCATCCGCCGGGCCTGGGCGCCCATGATGCAGCCGGACCAGCGTCTCCGCATGACGATGAGCCTGCTCTACGCCCTGCCCGGTGTGCCGCTGCTCCTGGCCGGCCAGGAGGTGGGCCAGGGCGACGATCTCAGCGTCGAGGGGCGCGGTGCCGCGCGGACGACGATGCAGTGGGACGACTCCCGGTGGGGCGGCTTCACGACGGCCGACTCATCCCCTCGCACGCTGCCCGCGCAGACCGACGGACCATACGGCTACCGGACGGTGAACGTGCAGGCGCAGGAGAGCGACCCCGGGTCGTTGCTCGCGCTGATCCGCACGATCGGCCGCCTCCGCCACGAGAGGAACGCCGACGCCAACGGCTGGAAGGCGCTCGACGTCGGCCGGCCGTCGGTCCTCGCGCTGCGTCGCGACGGACTGATCACGCTCCACAACCTCTCGGACGAGACCGTCGAGCTCGAGCCGGTCGGCGGGTCGGAGATCCTGCTCGCCGAGGGATGGGACGGCCGCACCCTCGGGCCGTACGGCTTCGCGTGGCTGTCCGCCGGGCGTGACGCACATTCGTGACGAATCGTCGCTCGGCTCGCGTCTAGGTGCACATTCGTGACGAATCGCCGCTTGGGTCAGATGGCGCGGATGGTCCAGGATGCGGTGGAAGCGGCCCCGGGCTCGAGCACGATGAGGTCGGTTCCCGAGTTGTAGGCGTCCGGGGGACACGTCATCGGCTCCACGGCGAGGCCGAGCCGGTTGAGCTCCGGCAGGGCCTGGTCGGCCGTGTGGATCTGCACCCACGGGCAGTCAGCACCCCACACCATCTCGACGCCGGTGCCCTGCGGCGCCGTCAGTCGCACCGTGGTACCGCCATCGGCCGTTCGGGTGAGCCCCGTGAAAGCGTGGTCGATGAAGGTGTCTCCGATGACGCGCGGGGTGCGGAAGTCCCATGCGCCGCCGTTCTCGGTCGTGACTTCGGCGAGCCCGGTGGGGATGAGGCGGTCCTCCGTCACCGAGAGCACCTGGTCCGCGGGGAGCGTCAGCGTCCAGTCGTCCACGCGGCCGACGCCGGCGACCAGGTACGGGTGCGGACCGGTGCCCCACGGCGCCCGGGTGGTGCCCGTATTGGTGCCGGTGACGCTGGTGTGGAGGCCGTCCTCATCCAGAGAGAAGGCCACGGTCACCTCGACGCGGTGGGGATAGCCGGCCTGCGCCTCGATGGTCGCCGCGAAGGTGACGCTGTCGGCGGCGCGGTCGACGGCCACGAAGTCCAGCCAGGCGGCGAGACCGTGGAGGGCGTGCCCTCGGCCGGGCTCCGTGAGCGGGAGCTGCTGCTCGACTCCATCGAAGGTGTACTGTCCGTCGACCACCCGGTTCGGCCAGGGCGCGAGGGTGGCTCCGCGGAACGCGGGCCGCACCTCGTCGGCGCCGAACGGGACGACGAGGTCCCGCCCGTCGAACTGAAGGGTCCGCAGTGTCGCGCCCACGGACGCGATCGTCGCGTGGTAGTCGCCCGCGGTGAGACCGTAGTGGGTTCCGGAGATGGGTATGCTCATCCGCCCATTCTCGCGCACCCGGTCCCTCCCCCCACCATCGAGTCCACGAAGACTGCACGTTTTCGAGCGTCTGAGCGTGCAATCTGTGCGTACTCGATGGTGGGGCGGGAGGAGGTCGAGGAGGCGGGGTCAGGCGGTGGCGCGGAGGGCGGCGTAGAGGTCGGCCCGGGCGGCGAACGTCGACAGGTCGCGGCCGAGCAGGCGCTCGGCGTCGGCCACGCGGGCGCGGAGGGTGTGCCGGTGGACGCCCAGCCGGCGGGCGGCGATGTCGTAGACGCCGTCCGCATCCAGCCAGGTCCGCAGCACCCCGGGCAGCGACGGGTCGGCGGCGACCAGAGGATGGAGGGTGGTCTCGGCGACGGCGCGCGCGTCCGGGGTGTGCAGGAGTGCCAGCATCCCGGCCGCGGCGACATCGTCGAAGACGGCTACCGGGTCATCGGCCGACGCCCGGTTGCGGGCGGTCTGCGCCTGCCCGAGGGCGGCGGGCAGAGCCTCCAGACCGGCGGGCGCCGAGAGCCCGCCGCGGAGGTCGAAACGCGCCGCGAGGGCCGTGG
The DNA here is from genome assembly GCF_056755275.1 of Leifsonia sp. HAY1-4F. Classification (NCBI taxonomy): domain Bacteria; kingdom Bacillati; phylum Actinomycetota; class Actinomycetes; order Micrococcales; family Microbacteriaceae; genus Leifsonia; species Leifsonia sp. HAY1-4F. The sequence goes on along the minus strand of NZ_JBNDHX010000075.1, from coordinate 5,286 downwards.
CCGCCGCGTCGTCGCCGAGCACCACCAAGTCCGCTCCGTCGCGCGCGAAGAACGCGTCGGAGTGCGACTCGAGCCAGTCGAGTCCCGCCGCGACCGCTGCGCCGGAGAGGACGGCGAGCCGCAGGGGAGCGGGCGGAAGCGATCCGAGGACCGGCTCGGCGATGGAGGCGGCGACTCCGGTGTCCCCGGCGAGCAGCGCGCGCCACACCGCGGTGCGCAGCCGTTCCCGGGCAGCGTCCGCCGCGCGGGACTGCTCGAGCGCGAGGCCGGCCAGGGCGACCACGCCGGTGACCACCTGCTGGGCCGCGGCGTCCAGCCCCTCCGAGCCGACGGCGAGCACCCCTCGGAGGCGCCCGGCGGCGCCGAGGGTCTGCAGGGTGAACGGCCCGGCATCCGTGCCGACGGTGCCCGCCGCCCGGCGGCCGCTCCGCAGCAGCGGGTCCGCCGCCTCTATGAGCGCCTGGCGCGCCCGCGCACCCAGAGCTCCCGCCGGGTGGCTGCGTCCGACCGTGCCGTCGGCGCTGACGAGAGCAACGGGCCGCTCGATCTGACGCGACAGCTCGGAGAGCACGGCGCCCAGGGCGTCGGGACGAAGCGCCGCCAGCGAGATCGCGCGCGACGCACGCAGGGCCCAGGTGCTGCGGGCGTAGGCGTCGGCCGCCACCCGGTCCGCGACGAAGCGGACCACCGCGATGAACGGCGTCCGGTACGGCACCTCGAACAGCGGCAGCCGGTGCCGCGTGCACGCCTCCACCAGGGAGGCGGGCGTCCCGTCGCGGACGACCTCGGTCCCGAACCCCAGCCCGGCGATGCCGTGCTCGGCCAGGCGCCGCACATACGCCTCCGCATCCTCCGGCGGCTGCGTCACGAGGAGCACCTGACCGGGCGACAGGAAGGGCGTCGGATCGGGGAGGTCGGAGCTGTGCGCCCAGGCGAGGGGGGCATCCAGCGCCCCGGCGTCCGGGGGAGTGAGCAGGCGCAGGCCCAGCTCGCCGCGGGCGAGAAGCTGGGTGAGGGTCGCGGGCATGAGGCTCCATCTGCCAGGGTGTCGATCCCCGACGCTGCGATTGTACGATGTGTCCAGCACTTCGGGAGCACCGTCTTCTTACGATTCGGGACATGACCATCCTCGACACCGCACAGGAGACCGCCGGCGCCGCGCGCCCCGGCACGCCCGAGGGCGCACTCGTCGGCGGACCTTCGCTCCCGCAGGAGCGCCGGCTCGTCACCGCCATCCCCGGCCCGGAGTCGCGCAAGCGAGCCGAGCGCAAGGCCCAGGCCGTCGCAGCCGGCGTCGGCACCACCATCCCCGTCTTCACGGTGGCGGCGGGCGGCGGCGTGCTGGTGGATGTGGATGGCAACTCCCTCATCGACTTCGGGTCCGGCATCGCGGTCACCGGCGTCGGGAACTCCGCCCCGCGCGTGGTGGAGGCCGTGACCGCGCAGGTCGCCGCCTTCACGCACACCTGCTTCACGGTCGCGCCGTACGACTCCTATGTCGACGTGGCCGAGGCGCTCAACCGGCTCACCCCCGGCGACTTCGCCAAGCGCAGCGCCCTGTTCAACTCGGGCGCCGAGGCGGTCGAGAACGCCGTGAAGATCGCCCGCCACTACACCGGCAAGCAGGCGGTCGTCGCGTTCGACCATGCCTACCACGGCCGCACCAACCTCACGATGGGGCTCACGGCCAAGAACCAGCCGTACAAGAACGGCTTCGGCCCGTTCGCGCCGGAGATCTACCGCGCGCCGCTCAGCTACCCGCTTCGAGACGGCGGGCTCTCCGGCGCGGAGGCTGCCGCGCTCGCGATCACCATGATCGAGAAGCAGGTCGGCGCGGACAACCTCGCCGCCCTCATCATCGAGCCGATCCAGGGCGAGGGCGGGTTCATCGTCCCCGCCGACGGCTTCCTGCCGGCGCTGCAGGACTGGGCGCGCGCCAACGGCGTCGTCTTCATCGCCGACGAGGTGCAGACCGGCTTCGCCCGCACCGGCGCAATGTTCGCCTCGGAGCACTTCGGCATCGTGCCCGACCTCATCGTCACGGCGAAGGGGATCGCCGGCGGACTGCCGCTGTCGGCGGTGACCGGACGCGCCGAGATCATGGACGCTCCTCAGGTCGGCGGCCTCGGCGGCACGTACGGCGGCAACCCGCTCGCGTGCGTGGCCGCGCTGGCCGCCATCGAGACGTACGAGCAGGAGGACCTCGCCGCACGCGCCCGCCGGATCGGCGACATCCTGTTCGAGAAGCTGGGTGCGCTCCGGGATGCGGACCCGCGCGTCGCGGAGGTGCGCGGCCGCGGCGCCATGGTCGCGATCGAGCTGGTAGACCCGGCCACCGGGAACCCGGACGCCGCTCTCACCGCCCGGGTCGCCGCCGCCGCCCACGCTGCCGGCGTCGTGCTCCTCACCTGCGGCACGTACGGGAACGTGATCCGCTTCCTGCCGCCGCTGAGCATCCCCGACCACCTCCTCATCGAGGGGCTGGACGTCGTCGCGGAGGCGGTGGCGGGCGCATGACCATCGTCGAGAACCCGAGCGGAGTCGCCGCCGACGCCGCCTCTGCCGTCCCGTCGGCCCGCGAGGCCGACCTGCTCGCCCGCGTCCCGGACGGGCTGTTCATCGGCGGGCGCTGGGAGCCGGGTACCCGCGACCTGATCGAAGTGCAGGACCCCGCGACCGGCCGCGTCCTCAAGCGGATCGCGAACGCGACGCCGGAGGACGGGATGCGGGCCCTCGACGCCGCCGTCGCGGCGGCCGACGAGTGGGCCGCCACCGCGCCCCGCGTCCGTGCGGAGATCCTGCGCCGCGCCTTCGACCTGCTCCAGGAGCGCCGCGACGACTTCGCGCTGCTGATGACGCTCGAGATGGGCAAGCCGCTCGCCGAGGCGAACGGCGAGGTCACGTACGGCGGCGAGTTCCTGCGGTGGTTCTCGGAGGAGGCTGTCCGCATCTCGGGCCGTTTCGGCCAGAATCCGGAGGGCACCGGCACGATGGTCGTCTCGCAGCGTCCGGTCGGGCCGTGCTTCCTGATCACCCCGTGGAACTTCCCGCTCGCGATGGCGACCCGCAAGATCGCACCGGCGCTCGCCGCCGGCTGCACGGTCGTCGTCAAGCCGGCCGAGCTGACCCCGTTGACGACCCTGTTCTTCGCTCAGCTGCTCACGGACGCCGGCGTCCCCGCCGGCGTGGTCAACGTCATCCCGACCAGCACGGCCCGCACCGTCTCCGAGCCGATCATCGCCGACTCGCGCCTGCGCAAGCTGTCGTTCACGGGCTCCACCCCGGTCGGCCGGTCGCTGCTGGCGCAGGCCGGCCAGAACGTGCTCCGCACCTCCATGGAGCTCGGCGGCAATGCGCCCTTCGTCGTGTTCGGCGACGCCGACCTCGATGCGGCCGTGAACGGCGCGATGCTCGCGAAGTTCCGCAACATCGGGCAGGCGTGCACCGCCGCCAACCGGTTCATCGTGCACGAGTCGGTCGCGGACGAGTTCGCCCGCCGCATCACGGAGAAGGTGCAGGCGCTTGTGATGGGGCGCGGCACCGAGGAGGGCGTCACCATCGGGCCCCTCATCGACGACCGCGCGGTCGCCTCGATGTCTGCTCTGCTCCGGGATGCGGTGTCCCGCGGCGCTCGCATCCTCACCGGCGGCACCGCGCCGGACGGCGACGGGAACTTCTTCGAGCCGACCGTGCTGGTGGATGTGCAGCCCGGCAGCGACATCCTGGCCGAGGAGATCTTCGGGCCGATCCTGGCGATGACCACGTTCTCCACTGAGGAGGAGGCCATCGCCGCCGCCAACGCGACCGAGTACGGCCTCGTCGGCTATGTCTTCACCCAGGACCTGTCGCGCGGCCAGCGGATGATCGACCGCATCGACACGGGCATGATGGGCCTCAACACCGGGCTCGTCTCCAACGCGGCAGCCCCGTTCGGCGGCGTGAAGCAGTCGGGCCTCGGGCGCGAAGGCGGTCTCGAGGGCATCCACGAGTACCTGAGCACGAAGTACACGCTGATTCCGGCGTGACCGGGATGCGGCGGGAGCGCGCCGGTGCCCGTCAGACGGCGCGTTCCTCCTGCTGTCCGGTCCGGCGCGCGTCTCGGCGCGGTGCGTTCAGCTCCTGCTTCACATCGTGCTCGATGAGCACGGGCACGAAGTCGCGCACGGGAGCGCCGTCGAACTCTTCGCGGTGCTTCTCGACCAGCTCGTCGATGCGTTCCCGGGGGACGTCCGGGTAACGGTCTGCGAGTCGCTCGGCGGCGTGCTCGAGGGCGATGTCCTCGTCGGCGGCGTTCTGGCGGTCGTCGGTCGTCATGGCGCGATTATGCACCTCGGTGGTTAACGTGGGAAAGGCTGTCTGGCAGTGTGGTGGCCATGGATCAGACCAGCGAAAGCAGCGAAAGCGGCGACACCATCGAGGTCGTCGTCGTCCGCGTGTTCACCAACGAGAGCGGTCGGAACGGCAACGAGCTCGGCATCGTGCGCAGCACGCCGGCGACGAGCGCGCGGGAGCAGGAGATCGCGACCGCACTCGGCTTCAGCGAGACCGTGTTCCTGGATGCGGTGCATCAGGCCGAGCGCGCCGCGCGCATCCGCATCTTCACGCCGGCGAAAGAGTTGCCGTTCGCCGGCCATCCCAGTGTCGGGACGGCCTGGTGGCTGGCCGACCGCCGCACCCCCGTGGAGGTGCTGCGCGAGGCGGCCGGCGACGTCGAGGTGGCGGTCGACGACGACACCGCGTGGATCACGGCGCGGCCCGAATGGACGCCCTCGTTCGACTGGCTGCCACTGGCCTCGCCGGCTGACGTCGAGGCACTGGATCCGTTCGCCTTCCCGACGGGCCAGCACTACGCGTACGCGTGGATCGACGAGGACGCCGGGCGCCTCCGCGCGCGCATGTTCGCCCCCGAGATGGGCATCGTGGAGGACGAGGCGACGGGAGCCGCCGCCATCGGCCTGACGGCCCGGCTCGGACGGCCGCTGCGCATCCTGCAGGGCGAGGGGTCCGAGCTGGTGACGGAGCTGCTCGCCGACGGCCGTATCCGCGTCGGTGGCACGACGGTCTACGACCGCACGATCGAGGCGACCCTGTAGGCGGCTGGCCGGGTGCCCGGCTGCCCGACTGGACGACGGCCGACCGGCCGACTGGCCGACTTGCGTGCGCCACCCGCCTCGACGGAAACGGAGGAGAGTGGCGCGCGACACGCCGTGGGATGCGGGAAAGGGAGGTGTCCGCGGCCGATTGAGCCGCTGTCTCTTATACACATCTGACGCTGCCGACGACGGA
>NZ_JBNDHX010000074.1:0-19030 GCF_056755275.1 Leifsonia sp. HAY1-4F | reverse complement strand
GACGCTGGTACCCGAGCGCGAGAGCGCGAAGCTCCCTATCCGGAATGCGGAGCGCTTCGATCGCCGCATCCTGGATGAATGTGCTCAACGGGCCATTGATTGTGCGGTGGACGAGGTTGACTGCGTCCGCAACTTCTTCTGCAGCTGCGATGAAGCCCAGGCGCCAGCCGGTCATCGCATAGGACTTGGAGAAAGTGCCCGCAAGGATGACCTGAGACAGCGACGACTCAAGCGTCACCGCCGAGTTGAACGTCAGGTCGTCGAAGATGATGTCGCTGTATGCCTCGTCGCTGAGCAGGTACAGGTCCGGGTTGTCAGCCAGAATCCTCGAAAGTCCGCCGAGATCGGCCGCCCCGAACACGCCGCCGGTCGGATTGACCGGGTTGCAGAGGATGATCATCCGGGCGTCGCCGGCCGCAGCGGCCAGCTGCGTCAGGTCTAAGTGCCCATCCGACAGGTTCGGTATCCACTCCGCAGTCCCACCCACCATTGCAATGTGATCCGCATAGAGCGAATAAGTGGGCTCCGGGATCAGGACTCGATCGCCAGGCGAGACCAACGCCATGATCGTGGCAGCCAAGCCTGCGCTGCCACCGTGGGTCAACACGACGTTGGCTGAACCGATGTCGGTGCCAGTGGTGGCGCTGAGATGGCCGGCAAGTGCCCGGCGCAGGTCGGGTGATCCAGTGATCTGCGAGTACCGGGTCCGCCCCTCGCTCAGCGCCCTGCGGGCGGCGGCCACGACGGTCTGAGGGGTGTCGCCATCCGGCTCCCCCATGGCGAGCGAGATTGTGCCCGGAACTGCGCTACCGAGCGTCTTCGGTCGCCGGGACGCCAGCCGAATCCGGTCATGCAGCGCTGCCGTCCGGTTGTCGATGATCGTGTTCATGGTTCTCCTTGGTACGGGTTGTGATGCTCAGGGGTAGAGCCCGCGAAGCCGATGAGCATCGGCAACGCGCTCCACCGCGATTGCAGTCGCTGTGGCTCGAAGCGTGCGCCCGTCGGCCTCTGCGCGATCCCGCAGCTGTTGCCAGGTGTGCAGCATCCGCTCTTCCAACTTCTCTTCGACGTCTGCTTCGGACCACCAGTAAGACTGTGATGACTGAATCCACTCGAAGTAGCTGACGATTACGCCGCCCGCATTGGCGAAGATGTCGGGTACCACGAGCACGCCGTTGTCAGCGAGAAGCTGGTCGGCTTCGGGGGTCGTCGGCCCGTTGGCGCCCTCGACGATCGCGCGAGCGCGCACGTCACCGGCGTTGGTCTTGGTGAGGACGCCCTCAACGGCAGCTGGCACCAGCACTGTGACGTCGAGCAGAAGTAGTGCGTCAGCATCCATCGGATCGCTGTCACCAAAGCCGACCACGGTTCCTTCCCTGTCGACGTGCTGTTCCAGGGCTGCAATGTTCAGGCCATTGGAATTGAAGATGGCCCCGTACTGGTCACTAACCGCGACGACCCGGACACCCGCGTCGGCAAGAAATACAGCTGCACCTCGTCCCACCTTGCCGAACCCTTGGACCGCGGCCGTGGCAGCCGTCCTGGCGACTCCGACGTGATCCAGTGCGGCGAGGCTTACGTGCCCGATTCCGTGAGAAGTCGCCGACGCCCGCCCGCGGGAGCCGCCGAGACCGAGCGGTTTGCCCGTGACAACGCCAAGAACGGTGTGTCCGGCGTTGACCGAGAACGTGTCCATCATCCACGCCATGGTCATCTCATCGGTGCCGACATCGGGCGCTGGGATGTCTCGATCGGGGCCGATAAAATGCGCAATCTCGCTGGTGTACCTACGCGTGATGCGCTCGAGTTCCCCCACGCTGTAATGTCGCGGATCGAGAGCGATGCCACCTTTCGCGCCGCCGTAGGGCACGCGAAGGAGCGCGCACTTCCATGTCATCCACATCGCTAGAGCGCGCACCTCGTCGAGTTCGACCATCGGGCTATAACGGATACCGCCCTTCGCGGGCCCGCGCGACAGGTTGTGCTGGACACGGTATCCAGTGAGTGTTTCGATCGATCCGTCGTCTCGGCGGAGAGGGACGCTCACCGTGAGTTCCCGACGAGCGTTCGCGAGGATCGAATAGGTGCCCTCGTCATAGCCCAGGTGATCGATCGCCTCGCGGAGCTGGTGCCGGGCGGAGGCGAGAGGTGTGGAGGTGTCCGAACTAGTGAGCGGGTTCATCGTGAAGCCTTGCTTTCCCGGGTCGGTCCGCGTCACTCGGCCGAGCTGGCGGCTGCCAGTCCCGCAGCCAGCTCTTTGAGAATGGCGGGACTGTCGTAGGTGGGCAGGTGCACTTCAATGAAGACGAGTCGGTCGCGTAAGCGCGAGGCGATGTCGAGTGCGAAATCGAGCTCCGCGCGAGTCTTGACCACGAGCGTCTTGGCATTGCGGTCGGGCCCGAACACAGCCGGAAGCGCGCTCCAGTTCCACTCCGTCACGTCCTGATAGATCGCGTTCGGGCTCTGGATCGCCCGCTCGACGGCGTAGCCGCGGTTGTTCAGCAAGAAGACGACCGGTGTCAGATCGTTCTGCAGGATCGTCGCGAGCTCCTGGATCGTCAACTGCGCGGCGCCGTCGCCCACGAGAAGTACCGGTCTGCGTTCGCGATCGGCTAGCGCGGCACCCAGCGTGGCCGGGACGGTGTATCCGATCGAAGACCAGATGGGCTGACCGAGGAGGTCGCTGTCGTTGGGCATCGCCAGTTCAAGGGCGCCATAGAACGCCGTGCCGGCGTCCGCGATGACGACCGATTTGCTGGGCAGCCACCGCTGGATAGCGGCCCAGAATATCTGCTGGGTCATTCCCTCGTCGTAAGACGACGCCGCTTCTACTCCAGCGTGGGCTGTTGGCAGGTCCCGGTCGTCGGAGAGCCCGAGCTCAGTGACCACCGAACGCACCGCGTCCAGGCCGTCGACGAGGGTTACGTCGTAGAAGTGGCTGGCACCGATTCTCGCCTCAGTGAGACCGAGTTCAACGCTCTCCTGCGGATCGAACCCGTGCGAGAAGAACCCAGTGAGCAGATCGCTGAGAACCGCCCCGGCCAGAATCAGTGGCGAGGCCGAGTCGACGATCTCGCGCGCTTCGGCGGATCGTGTCAGCGCGCCGAGGTACGTACCCAAGCTTCGCGGATGTGACTCGTCGATGATCGCCTTGGAGCCGGATTGTGATGCGATGCGAACGCCGGGGACCTCTGCGAGCTCCCGAAGGGCTTGCTCCAAGCTGCGGCGATGCAGCCGCGGCCCGGCAAGGACGGTCACGTCACTGCTTCCGGCGAGTCTTTCGCGAAGCGCGCTGGTGAATCGAGCAAGGGAACCCGCATCGCTGTGTGGGGCGGTGAGCGGGTGTACGAGGTTAGATCCATCGATCTGCGCGACCGCGACGTCCGTCGGGATCGATAGATAGGCGGGCTTACTTGTGCGAAGCGCGGCTATAAGGGTGCGATCAATGTCCGCCGCGGCGGTCTGCGCCTGCACAGTGACGGCGGCGGCTGTGAACTCGCGGTACGCCCGAACAAAGTGGTCGTAGTCCCCGTCCACGAGGGTGTGGTGCAGAAGGGTGCCGGCGCGCGCGGCCGCTGTCGACGGTGAACCGGTGATCTGAATGACGGGCACGTCCTCGGCGTAAGACCCCGCGACACCGTTGATCGCGGACAGTTCGCCCACACCGTAAGTGGTGACGAGCGCACCGAAGCCCCGTCGGACGCGCGCATACGCGTCGGCCGTGTAGGCGGCGTTGAGCTCGTTCGTCGAGCCGATCCAGCTCAATTCCCCCGAGGCCAGCATCTCGTCGAGCAGGCTCAAGTTGAAGTCTCCGGGCAGCCCAAAGAGGTGATCGATACCGAGCTGATTGAGCCGGCGAGCGAGGTACTCGCCGACCGAAACGGTGTCCGAAGCGTGGAGATGCATACGTCGATTACAGCAACTTGGAAGGCAAAAAACAAGACGTGCTTCTCATTTGGAGCGCGCGCTCAGTGCGCAAGTCTCGTTATATCAACAAATGGTGTACTCTCAATGAGAGGATCTTCTCAATTGTGAAGGATGAACCCGTGCCACCATGCGCGCCAAACGTGCGTAGTTCCATGACCGTCACCCGGAGGCCGTCCAGGAGGTCGTCGACCGAGAATCGACGGAAACTCCCGGCTCGCGCAAGCGTTCATCTCACCGGCCAGGAGGTCGGCGGGCCGGCTTCGCGACTCTCTAGGTCCTAACGCCATTCAGAACCTGTATGCACTTGACGAGGTCGGATCAAATGTCACGCTCGGCGTTCAGCATCAAAAATGAGATCCTCGACGGACCCCACGGGACGTTGACCGTCCGCTCGTTTCGAGCTGTCTCTGGAGCGGCTCCCGCGGCCGGCATCGTTTGGGTCCACGGCGGCGCTTTTGCTTTCGGAGACCTAGACATGGACGAAAGCGACTGGTTTGCGAGTCAGCTCGCGAGCGCCGGGGTCTCAGTCGTTAGCGTCGACTACCAGTTGGCGCCGTGGGAACCCCTTGCTCGTCTACGCAACATCCCCGCGCCTAAGAATCCAGGCTCTGCGCGATACCCGGTGGCGCTGGACGAAATTGAGCGGGCATTCGAATGGGCACGGTTGACGGCGCCTCACTTGCCGTGGTCCTTGGGCGGCGCAAGCGCAGGTGCCAACCTTGCTGCTGGACTCGCCTTTCGGTTGCGGGACCGGAACCATGCAATGCCCGCGTCGCTCGTACTTGCGTACGGCGACTTTCATTCGATGGCATTGCCACCACGCCCTGAACTGGCGGCGAAGATCCAGTCATTGCCAGCAGAGTCTGCACTCTCTTCCGAGTTCATTGAAGCAATGAACCTGAACTACGTAGGCAGCCCCGACTCACTTAGCGACCCATACGCCTTCCCGGGAGGGCACGATGCTGCAGGACTCCCGCCTACGCTGATCGTGAACTCGGAGTTCGACACGCTTAGGCCATCGGGTGAAGCGTTCGCCGCGGGGCTAGCCATAGCGGGCGTCGACGTCTTACATGTCTCGGAGCCTGGAACTCGCCACGGTCACCTTTCTCGCGAGCAGCCAGAGGCGGCGAGTAGGAGTGTGGATCGTATCCTCCGCTGGATTCAATCCACGACGTCGGGCCCAGACTGTTGTCCGATCTACTAGCTACCAAGACCAAGAGGTCGTCACCTGCAATCGTTGCCAGCAACGCATGGCCCAATGTTCGAGTCGGTGCACAGGTGCTCAGCATGAAACCCCCTTCAAGTGCACTTCTACAACTATTGCGGTCTGTTCCCGACGCCGGGGAGCGAGGGACGAAGAAGGGATGAAGAAACGGGGGAACACCAAACACCAAGGGATGAGCGGCGAAAAGGACAAGGAGCGAAAGGAGGAGCAATTTACAAAGAGCAACGAACAAAGTTCTAAGAAGCAATACAAAGGGCAATAGAAGCAATACAAAGGGCAATGCACGTAGGCACTCTTCGAGATGTGCGCGCGCGATGCGCGCCAAAACGAGCGCGCAACCGGAAGTTCTAAGTGTGAGAGGTGGAGTGGCGCGCTGGAAGCGCGGACAGGCGGCCCAAGGGGTCAAGCAAGCCGTGCACTACGCCTTCGGCGGCGTCTGCGACGCCACCCTGACGGGGAAGACCGCCCACGGGGCGATCGCCGCTGCAGGGTACGCGGATGCGGTGATGACCCGGTACATCGTCGAGAACGGGGCCATCCGTGACGACCTGCTCACCCGCTCGCAGTTGAAGGATTGGGTCGACGGCGTCGACCCTTTGACCGGTGAACGCCGGGGCCGCGATCTGGAGTCGCCGGTCTCGGACCTGATTCTGGATTCGACGATCAACGCGCCGAAGTCGTTCTCGATCGCGGCGATGCTCGACCCGGAGTTGGCGGCTGCATACGAGGATCTTCAGGACCGGTTGCGTGACCGGATCATCAAGCTGTGGCAAACCGAGCTCAACGCCCGCCGCGGGAAGCAAGGCTCCGTCCGCGAGGACCTGGCTCGCATCGAAGTCGTCGAGCTGCAACACGAAAGGTCCCGCTCCCTGGACCCACACAAGCACCGTCACCTGTGGCTCAACGTCAAGGTTCAGGGCCGCGACGGGAAGTGGTCAAACGTTGACACTCGCGTCGCCTTGCGGCTCCAGAACGTCGTGAACGCCGAAGGCGACCTCGCCTCCAGGACCGACCCAGCCTGGATTGCCGCGCTGGCTGCCAAGGGCTTCTCCCTGAACTCGGACGGCGAGATCGCGCAGCTGCAGCATCTGGTGCGGCCGCTGTCAAAGCGCTCCGCACAGATCGAAGCTAACAAGGCCGGTCACCTCCGCGAATGGAGGAAACAGCACCCGGGCGAGGAGCCTTCCGCCACCGTCCTGACCCAGATTGATCAGTGGGCATGGGCGGCTGGCCGGCCGAACAAGCCGGGACAGCTGAACGAGGACGATTGGGCGTCCATTGTGATGCGCGAGCTCCTGACCGCTGATCCGGAACTCGGTCAGCCGAGGGGAGAGAAGGTGGCCCAGTCGATCGCCATCGAGGACCTCGACATCGAGCTCCTCGCCGCGAAGGCGATCGTTGATGCCGATGCGCGGTCGACCGGGACGGGAGGCCGTTTCAGCGACATGGACGTCCGAGCCGGAGCGATCCGAGCGCTGGCCACATCGGGCGTGATCACTGATCGGGCCAAGCTAACTGAGGTTATCGACGATGTGACTGCCCACGCCACTCGGACGCACACGGTGACACTTCTGTCAGAAGCCGACGTTCCTGCACATATCAAGAGCCGGATGGCCATTGCCACCGCGACCATCAAGGCCACGGTCGCGCATCGGACCGAGTCCCTTGCCGCGCCCGGCGCAGTACCTTCTCCTGCCGAGATTACGGAAGTAGCGAAAGCGATTGATCCCGACCGCGCGCTGGACGAGGGACAGGTGGAAGGCGCCTCTTCGATCGCAGGTTCCGACCGTGTCGTGACGATCTCCGGCGCCGCGGGCACAGGCAAGACGACAATGCTTAAGGTGGCGGGAGCGGCTCTCCGTCAGAGCGGCCGAGTAATGATCATCGTCGCTCCAACGAAGAAGGCCTCCTCGGTCGCTGGACGCGAAACCGGTAGCGAGTCCTCATCTCTCCATCAGCTCCTGCACGATTATGGGTGGCGATGGACTACCGATCGAGCCGGGGCAACCAAATGGTCATGCCTCACAGTCGGCGAGCTCGATCCGACGACGGGCATGAATTACCTCGGTCCGCGCAACAGCATTCGACCGGGCGATCGCATTGTCGTGGACGAGGCCGGCATGCTCGACCTCGAGTCGGCGAACGCGCTCCTGGACGTCGTCGGCCGCACCGGCGCATGCGTCGCTCTCGTCGGAGACCAGCATCAAGCACTTCCGGTCGGTCACTCGGGCGCGATGGCCCTCTTCTGGCGTCGGGCAACCCGCCAAGTAGAACTCCTGACTATCCATCGGTTCGAAGACCCAGCGTGGGCCGATCTGAGTCTTCGACTTCGGCAACCAGATGACCTGGAGGAAGCAGGGCGTACGGCCGACGAATTGATCCACACGGGGCACGTAGTGCTCTCAAACAGCCAGACTGACGCTCACAATGCCCTCGTATCTGCCTGGTTTGAAGCTGCCCGAAAGCGACAGTCCATCGCCATAGTCTCCGCGACTCACGCCGAGGCGCAATGGGTGAGCGAGGCCATTCAGGCTCGCCGGATCTCGTTCGGTGAGGTCGACACCAGCGCAGCCGTTTCGGGTCAGGCCGGACAGGCGATCTTTGTCGGCGATGTCGTCCAAACGCGACGGAACGACAGCACGATGGACGTGCAGAATCGCCAGAACTGGATTGTGAAGAGCGTGGCTGCGCAACATGTCTTGCTGGCATCCGCAAACGACTCGACTGATCTGAGAAGAATCAGTCACGAGTATGCAGGGTCGCACCTCCACTTGGCCTACGCCACGACCGTTTACGGCGTGCAGGGCGAGACAACGGACCGCTCTATAGTCGGCCCCGGCGTCGATGGCGCCGGCTTGTATGTAGGAATGACGAGAGGGAAGTCCAGCAACCAAGCGGTAGTCGTAGCTCCCACCGAGGCGTCGGCTCGGACTCAGCTAGTCGAGACCATGCAACGGCAAAGCGTGGAGGAGACGATCGAGATCTCTAGGGACGCAGCACGAACCGAATTCCACCGCGCGGCTCGCTTTCAAACTGGGGTGGCCACGCCCACATCGCCGTTCAGCTACACAGGTCCCGCCCCTCACTAGCCGGAACCGCTATGCCACCACTAGTCCATTCGCTAGCACCCGCCGACCAACAGCATTAGCCCCATCCAGAGCGGCCGTTCTTGGATCGAAACGAAGCAGTCCCACGGCTAGAGTGTCAGCCCGGTCTTGCACCGTAGGGAAGACACCACCGGTAAGGAAAACCAGCGCTGAGCGCCCATCTACTGAGCCAACGGCCGCAGCGCGTTCGACGACACCGAGATCGAGGTTTCCCCTGCGGCTTTGAACCCATGCGAGATATCGCGAACTATACAAATCGCAAATCTCGCTGACGGAGCCATCAGCCACAACAACATCGACCGCGCCTAGATGGGCCATCCACTGGCGGCAGATCTCCACCGCTTCGCGTCCGGTCGCGCCGGACGGCGTTGGCGCTGGTGCATCGAGGCTCACGTCACCAGTGTCCACCCAACCGCGGCGGTTGGCGCGGTCCTGGCCGGCCGCCTGCCGAGGTTGGGCCGGGTTAGGAGGGTACTGAGGAGCGCCCTGCCTACCCCGGTCGAGAGTCGCCGTCCATGAGCCAGCCCATGAATCCGATCCCAATGAGGAGGCATCACTGATCTCGGCCCGTACCCCGACGCGATCAAGAATGGTCGCTGTGCGCTTGTCCACGATCCCCGGCGAGCGCTGCGACGCGCGCTAATCGTTGGACTAGTTGATTGAGTTCGAGGACCTTGGGCTTGGACATCCATGTGCTGAGGTCTCGCTCTTCACGTGGCCCGCTACCGTAATGCCATGAAACCACGATGCCGTAGGTGAAACTCATTCTGCCCTGCTGCTCGGGTGCCAGTTGGTGGTGCCAGGCATCGCTAATCTCCTCGGTCTGACTGACGTCAATAGCGAGCGACGGACCCGCCCTAGGTTGCTTCGTTTGGGCGGTCGAGTCCTTGGACGCGCAGGTGAAGTTCACGCACACGTCGCGCGCTCGTCCGGTCCACGGTTGACCAGCGACACGGTCACCTCGTCTGTCCACCGGACTTCCCACTCAACCCTGTTCCGTTGGACCTCGTGTCGACGCCGATTGCGCGCTCGCAGCTCGCCAGCGACGAGCGCGTCCGCGGAACGACGAGCGCCCAGCGTATCGATACCCGTGGGCTGATCCTCGACTTCGCAAGCTTTTCGTCTACGCGGTTAACCATGCGTCAAATGCCGGGCGGTAACGACTCGCATCACCAGGAGGGAGATGCCTACCTTTCCCGTGCAGAATCGACACATACGACCAAAGCGTGTCCGAGTCGACGAATCCAGCCCGGTACGCGACACGCAACAGTTCCCATGTGCCTGCAATCTGGACAGCCGGGCCGTCGGCCCCTGAACCTGCGAGCAAGCCCGCGGGTCCGGCATCATCGGTGAAAAACACAGCTCGCATGCCTCGAGAATGAATGATTGCGAGCGTCTCTGCTTCGCCGAGGTTCTTGTGTGGCAGGTCCCCCGGGCGCGAAAGCTTCATCCGGTAGGTCTGCGTCAGCAAGTGTTCAGCGGGTGTTTCGGGGAAGAGCGGATCGCCAAAGATGCCATTCGCCGCACTCAAGTCTTCCAGGTCGGGGATCCGCGATGACATCGCGCACTCGTCGGCAACGGTCGCGCACCACGAGGGGTTTTTCACGAGTCGTTTTAGAAGGTCCATGCGGTGGAGATAAGCAAAATTGATGAGGACAGTATTGTCTGGAAAGGCTCGTACCGTCACCGATAGCGCACCTGCCCTACAGTCCGAGCACCGCGGACAATTCGTCCGAAGAAAGCGTGGGCTCAGAAATAGGCTCATCTACCTCGAGTGCGTCAGCATCGACCCCCAGCATCCAGGCCAGCGTGTCTTTGCGCACTGATCCTTTCGCGATCTGCGAGAGATGCGCGTCCTGAAGAGCCAGCGGGAACCGCCGAGTGGCTGCAGCGTCCATCCGCCGTGTGATCGGATCACCGTCCTCTGTTGGAGTCCAGCATCGGCGCAGCAGACGCTGCGTCGGTTGGACTGCCCAGGATGCAAGCTGCGGCGACGAGGGAAGATGGAGGCTCGATAGACGCTTGCTGAGCGCGTCCGTGGAGACACCTAGGTCCCAAACGATGCCTGCGAGCTCTTGCTCGGATATGCCAGTCCAATCGATCCCTTCAACCAGGCCTGTAGGAAGCAACAACTCTGCAGCGAATGCGTTGGCTTCGGGCTCATTGGAGTGGCGATCCGGTTCTTCACCGGCTCGCATGGCGGCAACATATTGCACCAGGTGGCCGAGTTCGTGGGCGAGCGACCAGTTCTCCCAGAACCAGTTTCCAGTTGCTTTTAGAGCGATGACGGCTCGATCGCCGACAAAAAACGAATAGGCCGACGTCAACTCAGTCAGGCGAACGACATCAATTCCAAGCACCTCGAGTCGATCGGCAAAAGGCCGCACGAATCTCTCACCCAAAGCAGCACGGGCCGCATCAAGCGAGTCCGGGACCTTGGAAGCCGGCAAGGCGCCGCGCACTTGCTCATATGCGAGTAACACGACGTTTAGGTGCGGGATATCTTCCTTGACACCTGGAAGCTGGTGGCTGCGAGTCTCGTGGTCGAATGTGTGGCGGGCTGCAGCTAGGACCCGGTTGGGGTCAGCCTCTCCTGTGATCAGAAAGTGCAGGTCCGCGTCGAGCAAATCGGCAATGCGGGCGAGCTCAATCGCGGCAAATCCGCGCTGCCCGTTCAGTGCACGGGAGAACGCATCTGGAGTCATCCCGACGTCCGAAGCGATCTCTCGCTGCGTGCGCCCCTGCGGAAGTAGATCTGAAACACGCTGCCCAATTTCAGCGCTCATGGAACTATGATAAGGGCCGATTGGGAATTTCCCAATCATTTTTCGGGCTGTTTACTGATTGTGCGGTCGGCCGACAATGCCGACTGCACTCCCGGAGGATAGATAAAAAGCCAAGTCAGAGGCACAGGAACGCGTTTTGAGAGACTCGAGTGAAGGCCAGAGACACGTCGATTTAGACCAGTCAGGCTCTGTGGTTATCGCCCTCTGGTTGGCGTGGCATATGGCTGAAGCCTTTGACGGCGCCGAAAACCACTTGCAGAAGCCAACCAACGCAGACGTTGATGAGCATCTCCCCGGATGGTCGGAGCTCACTTCGGAAGAACGGGCGGGCGTCCTACGCGGACAGATCCTTCGCGACCTTCAACTGTTGGGGGTCGCGGAGAATGACGAGACGAGCGCTATCGCCAATGCTTCACTGGCTGATCGTGACCAGTATCGGGCCGCACTCGCGACCCGCTTCCGGAGCCTCCATGGCGAAATTGCCGCGATAGACGGCAAGCTGCAGATTGCGGTAAGTCTTGGCCGCGCTCTTGCCGACACTATCTATCTGCCCAAAACGGCTGAGCAGCTAAAAGATGAATTGCAACATTGGCGACTTACCCACATCTACGAATGGCTGAATGATCTTCATCGCCTTCTGCCCGACGGTGCTGCGGACGCTGTGGCTGGATCGCTTCTGCTCTGGGAGGATCATGTTGCCGAGTTGGATCTTGAATCAGACACGGAACCGCTTCGTCGGAAGCTTCACGCGCAGGGAAGACTATGGAAGCAGCTGCTCTGCGGGGATAAGCGAGTAGAGGATCAGTTAGGGCCGGACGACTACGAGTCGGCGGCAAAACAATTGATCGCCCGTTTCCGCGCGCTTTCAAGGCGCTTCCTCGCGAACCATAAAGTCGCGGTCGCGACATTCGTAGCGGTTCTCGTCGCTCTTGCTGCGCTTATCTTGTTCAGCGGCGCCGACTTCAATCAAAAACTCATTGGGTTCGTCGTCACGGCACTCGGCGCGTTCGGCATCTCCTGGACCGCCATCAAGGCGAGCTTCGGGCGCATCCTGTCTGGAATCGAGAAGCCACTCCTGGCTGCGGAACTGAAGGAGGCGGCCACGCAGGCGTGCACTTTGCTTCCTAACACCAAGAGTTGAGCGGCCTACCGTCTTGTTTGCGGCAGTCAGCCGAGATGTGGGCTCCGCCGCGGAAGGAACGACCCCGTTCGCTCCGACTCAACCGACTTTTGGAAACCGATGGCGAGTGACGAGCGAGAGGGAACCGCCGTTTGAGCGATCCCCTCTCGCGCGAACTTCAGGCCATGGACGCGGCCTGCCCAGCTCCATTCGCGACAGTTGCCGGCCCGGTCGCGGTAGCTCCCGGGCCGTCAGCTTTTGGGGCGCGGCGGGTGATCTCCGCGGTGGTGTAGCGGAGGGAGGGTCCTACGCTGTCGGCGACGACTTCGGTGGCGGCTCGGGGTTCTCCGGTGGCCTGGTCGGTCCAGTGGCGGAACTCGAGGTTGCCGTTGACGATGACGGTGTCGCCTTTGGTGAGGCTGGCGCGGACGTTCTCGGCGGTTCGGCCGAAGACGGTGGTGCGGTGGTACTGGGTGTCGCCGTCGACCCACTTGCCGTCTTCGAGCTTGCGGTCGGTGACGGCGACGGTGAACTTGGCGAACTTGGTGCCGTTCTGGGATTCGCCGTAGTCGGGGTCGGCGACGAGGTTGCCTTCGATGCTGATCGGGACTCGTGTGCTCATCGTTCTTTCCTTTCGTTTCGCGCCCGCTGGTCGGGTCGCTTTCACTTAGAACTTCCGGTTCGAGGGCAGAAAATGCGCGCAGAGAGCGCGCAAATCAATGGCGTTCCGCCTACGAATTGGCGTGGCTGTGGCGGATCCAGTCGGCCCACTCCGCGGGGACGGTGTCGTCGCCGGTTTGTGGGAGTTCGGTGTGGCCGTTGTGGCATTCGCCGTTGTACCAGCTGACCAGGCGTGGGATGGCGACGGCGAGGCGTTCGTGCCAGCCGATGGGTCCGTAGCCGGCGTCGAGGCTGTCGTAGGAGACAAGCCAGGCGGTGTGGAGGGCGGAGAGTTCTTCGACGAGGGCGCCGTGCTTGTACCAGCACGGTGGGATCTTCCGGGTTGCGATGTTGTAGCGGTGGGTGAACCAGATCACCCAGTCCCGTAGGTCGGTCCAGACTTGCGGGGCGTCCTGGTCTTCGAGGGTGCGCCAGTTGGTGACGCGGATGCCGAGCATCCCGGGACTTTGCCGGGGCGCTTGGTCTTCCCATCCGTCGGCCAGGGAGGCGACGAGGTCGTCGAGGGGGAGGTCGTCGGTCACTGCTGGTCCAGGGAGGCTTCGATGTAGTGGGCGATCTTGGCCTGGAGCCGGGCGATGGCCTGGCCGGAGGCGGTGCGGCGGGAGACGAAGCCGGAGAGGGCGCGGTCGCGGTCGATGAGCAGGTGCACGTATTCGTGGCAGCGTGGATGCAGGGCGGTCAGGTCGTCGTGGCGTTCGTGGGCGGTCCAGCCGTAGGGGGTTTGGGTGACGCCGCGGTAGTCGAGGTGGTGCAGTTCGAGGCTGCGGGCCGAGCCGGCGGCAAGACAGAGGGCGCACCGGATGGTGCCGTTGAGGTGTTGTTCGTCGAGGAACCAGCGGTCGCGGCGGGCGAACCAGGCTCCGGAGTGCAGGTAGCGGGTGCGGTAGGTGTTGTCTCGGGCGGGACGGCGATGGTTGGACATCAATTTCCCTCCCCTGCTGATCGTCGGCGATCGAGTGCGGCTTGATACTGTTCGGCGAACACGACTTGCTGGTCCAGTTCGGTGAGCTTCTTCCCGGCGCTGACCTGACGTGCGTCGTCGCGGTCGGTCCAGCCGCGCAGGTCGAGGAGAATGCCCCGACGGTTCCGGTAGGCGAGGAGCCCGACGGTTCCGGGCATGCGGCGGATCTCGTCGATCGTCATCACCGGAACCTTCTCGT
Organism: Leifsonia sp. HAY1-4F; assembly: GCF_056755275.1. Lineage (NCBI taxonomy): Bacteria > Bacillati > Actinomycetota > Actinomycetes > Micrococcales > Microbacteriaceae > Leifsonia > Leifsonia sp. HAY1-4F. The sequence continues at coordinate 5,024 of NZ_JBNDHX010000074.1, read as the reverse complement.
TCTGCACGTTGGTGGAGGAACCGTTGTCGTTGTAGGAGTGGCCGGTGTTCCGGATGCGTCGGGTGCCGAGGAGGGATTCGATGTCGCGGAGGTGGTCGACGTCGGACGCGCCGCCGAGGAGCAGCTTTGCCGTTGCAGCCGACCAGATCGTGTCGGCCTCGGACCTGGACCAGGCGGTTTCCGCTTGGGAGAGGGCTTGGAGGACGACGATGGTGGAGATGCCGATGCCGCCTCCGTCGGCCATAATCCGCGGCAACGCCGGCCAGGAGAACATGTTCGCGATCTCGTCCAGGATCAGCGCGAGCGGCAGGTCCAGCCGGGATCCAGGTGAGGCGAGTGCTTTGCGGCGAGCGGTCTCGACGACGTCGTCCAGGATCGCGCCAAGGAACCCGCCGACGGAGCCTGCACCGGCGCCGGTGCCGATGAGGTAGAGGCTGTTGGAGCCGGCGAGGAACGCGTCGAGGTCGAACTGCTCCTCCGGTCCCGGGGTCATTGCTTTCCGGATCGCGGGGATGGATAGCGGGCGGAGGGCACCGAAGACACCGAACCAGGTGTTGGCGAGGAGCTTTTCGTCGCCGTTGATGATCGCGTCTAAGTCCTCGGACCAGCCCGGCGTGCCCTGGTTGGCTAGCACGCCGACGGCTTCGAGGGCGAGTCGAGGGTTGGATCCCCAGCGGGCGAGGGCGTCGGTGCCGCGCGCGGAAACCGCGGCGGCGTGCAGGAGGCGGGAGAGGACAGAGGAGGACACCTGTGCCCATTCCTGGTTGTTCTTGGACGCGCCGAGAGCGGTGCCGGCGATGATCGCCTGCCCGCGCTGATCCGCGACGAGGGGGTCCTCACAGCCGGTAACGGGAGAGATCCGGAGGGCGGAGCGGATGCCGGTGAGTTCCTGCGGGTCGAACACCGTCACTTCACCGACCCGGGCGCGTTCGCGCATCGTTGCGGAGAGGTTGTCGTTGCGGGTGGAGGTGGTGATCAGCGGGCCGTCCCAGTCGAGGATGGCGTTGATGATGAACCGGTATCCCTTCCCGGAACGGGGTGCACCTTCAACGACGATGGAGTCCTCGATCGACACGTACACGTCCTGCCCGTGTGCGCTGCCGACCTTCCAGCCTGCGGCTGACGGTGCCGGGTCGGCCAACGAAGGGCGCAGCGTCTTGGCACGGCGCAGGGCGGTGCGGGCGGAGGTGTGCTTGCGGACTTCACCGGGTTTGGCGAGCCCGTCGCGGCCGCGGAGCTCACGGATGAAGTAGCGGTCGGATTGCCGGTAGCGAAGCCACCACACCACCCCGACGGCGATCACGGTGAGAATCGCGAAGACGGCGAGGAGATCGAGGATCCGGATCAGGGTCAAGGGCGGCGTGCATCCGGGCTGGAGCGTGAATCCGCTGGGGTCGCCGCCGATTGCCAGTTGCAGTCCGGCGAAGACGCTGCTCGGCTGGCTGTCGCCGCAGGTGGTGGTGATGGTCGCGCTAGCCATGCCGGTGGTGAGCGCGCCGGCGACGACGATCGCGAAGAGGCTGTAGAGGGCAACCTGGGTCCAGGAGGAGTTGTGAGGTCTCATGCTCGTTCACCGCCCATGGTGTCGGTGCGGAAGATGCCGAGTTCGTAGTCGGTACAGATGTTGCGCACCTTCGCGACCCGGTCCGGCCCGATCTGCCAGAGCCCTTCCCCTTTGTGAAGCTTGCGGACCAGGTCGGCCTGGGTGTCGTTCCAGCCGAGGATCTCCCGCGACCTAGCGATCTCCCCGGAGTGCTGTGCATACGAGATCCGGGTCTCGCAGTCGGCAAGAAGGCCGAGCGCGCGGGAGTGGAGGGCACTGTTGCGGTCACCGAGCGCGTCGAGGTCGGCGACCCGGTGTAGCAGGTACCAGTTGGAGGTGCCCAGGTGACGGGCGACTTTCTCGTCCTCGACCCGGTCGGCGAGTGCGTCGCCGCCGGAGACGTCGTTGAGCAGTTCGACGGCGGCCTCCTCGTGGATGATCACCCGCGCTTGACGGTTCGCGCCGAGAGAAGCGCGGCGGACCCAGTTGGCCGTCGCCAGCCGGGCCAGCGCCTGCGCCTCCGGCGATGCCCCCTTGAGGGCGGAGGTGTCGACGACCATCATCGGGGCATCCGCGTCGAAGCGGACGGTGGAAGGTCCGTCGAAGAACCCGGTGAGGTCACCGGAGACCATCCGCCGCAGCGAGTGCGCGAGCCGGTGGCCGGCCTCGATGACCTCGAGTGGCTGGTTCTGGTTCGGGTCGACGAGGCGGCCGTAGACGTGTGTGATGGTGACGGTCGACTGGCCGCGGATCGCGTCGAGCGCGACGTCGAGGGCAGTGTGCTCCACCGGCTCCAGATTCCCGCCTTCGCGGAGGCGGCGGATGATCGTCTTCACCGTCGCCCGCCGATACTGCAGGACGTTCTGGTTCCAGTCCTCGTCCGAGAACGACGCATCGCGCGGGCCCTCGTCGAGGAGGTTGATGCGAGCGCTCTTGCCGGGGCCGACCGAGATGGAGGTGCCGCCGACATACGCGGCGACGCGCACCCACTCCCCGTTCGGGTCGTGTGGGACCGCGATCTTGCGTCCCAGTCGGGCGAGGCGGGAGGACCAGGACTTGGCGAGCATGGACTTGCCGGTGCCCTTCACCCCGAGGATGGCGACAGAGTGGGAGCGGACGGCTTCGGCGGAGTAGGCGTCCCAGGGGTCGAAGCAGAACGGTGCCAGGGAGAGCAGGTTCTCTCCGATATACGCGCCGGTGAGGATGTCCCCAGTCTCAGCCAGGAACGGATACGCCCCACCGAGCACCTTGGACGAGCAACGGTGCGCGGGTGGGGTGGCGCGCAGTGGCCCACGCAGGTTGTGCGGCTGCTTCCACCCCCATGCCGGCATCTTCGACGCCGGCAGTTCCGCGGACGGCAGCTTCCAACTCGGGTTCTCGTCTGTGACGAACTGGCGGTGGCGATGGTTGGCGCCCGGCTTCTCGTTTGCGGGGACGCGACCGATGACCGTGTTCGGCTTCATCTCATTCCCCTTCCAACGGCACCGGGAGGGCGGCGGTGACGAACCCAGCGGCCTGCTGCCCAGACATTGATGCGAGCATCAGCCGTGCCGGGTGCGAAGCCTGCTCAATGTCGGTGAGGGCCTTGGCGAGGGCGTCTTTGGATTCGGCGGAAATGGTGATGAAGCCCCGGTACTGGACATCGCCGAACCCGTCGACGAGGTCGTGCTCCCGGAGGGCGAGGTCTTCCTCCTCGCGGAGGTGGGTGAGCGGGATCCGGGAGGACAGCTTCATCCGGATGTTCGCCGCGGTCTCCATGTCCGATTGGGCCCGGTTCAGCTGGGCCAGCGCCTTATGCGTGGGCACGGGCCGCACTTGCAGGGTGATGACCCGGGTTGCGTCGCCGGCGTAGAGGAGGGGCTCGAGGAACCCGGTGCGGACGTCGGTGCGGGGCCACTCGGCGACCCAGAATGTCTGGTGCCAGGACTCGTCCACGCGCAGCGTGTCCCAGCTCTCATCGATCCCCATCACGGGAGATGGTGCGGACACGATGCTGGAGTCCTGCTCTCGCCATGTCGCTGCCGCGACCGGGTCAGCGGCCAACGCGTTCAGCTCATCCAGTTCGTCGGAGGTGAGCCAGCCCGCCGGGGTGAGCCTAGCGTGCTCCATCGAGGTCTCGATGCCCGCGACCCGCTCCTTGAGGACGGCGGCGAGGCCGGTGAGGCCTTTCCCTGCGTCCCGGATGGCGGCATTCAGGGCCGCGGTGTCGAAGGTGAGGGTGATGTAGTTGGTGAAACCCATCGACCGCTTCGACGCGGCCTGAGTGAGCGCCCAGTATTGCTCCCGTAGTTCGGCGGTGACCTGCGGGTCGTGTTCGTTCTCCCGAACGACCAGGTAGTCCCGCAGCTCATTCGAGGAGGCCCGGTCGACCCGGATCCGGATCGTGCTCTCCCGGAGGCCCGGGAGGTTCTCCAGCGAGCTGAGCCATTCCACGAACCCGTCGTACGCAGCTTCCTGGGTGCCCTTGTCCCGCAACGCCCATGCCTTGGATCCGACCTTCACCGTGACCGACGCCAGACGTCCGTGGGCGTTGTAGATGAACCCGCCGGCGCCGGGGATCTGCACGATCTGCACGTCCCCGAGGGCTCCCGGCAGCAGAAATTTCGAGGTCACAACCGGGGCCACCGCGGCGACCTGCGCGTGGCCGACGTCAAGCGACGCGATGGCGACGCGGAACCAGACATCGCGGCGGAACACGGTCTGCCCCGTCAGGCTTCGCAGCACGTACCGGGCTGCTTGGGCGACGATCACGATGACGGGTTCTCGCCGGTAGGTGGCGAGCGCGAAGAACACCACGACAACGATGATCGGGAGCATCACCCAGATCGCGTTGGTGTCGATGAAGAGGGTACAGAGAAGGACCGCGACAGCGGCGGCGATCACGACCAGTTGCAGGAAGGTCAGCCCGAGGAAGATTCCTCGACGTTCACGGGCGGCAAAGCGGACCCGGGGTGCACCTTCCTCAGCGATGAGCTGGTCGGCGGTGAGAGTGGTCATGGATTTATCTCCCAACCTTGACGATCCGTGCCGCAGCGCGGACGGGCGCAGCGACAGTGTTCGCGCGCGAGAACTGGTCGCGGACCGAGAACCGGTGATGGAGGGCGGTGCCGACCTCGGCACCGGCGAAGGAGACGAGCTTGGTTGCCCACAATGGGCTGAACGACGCCGCCATCACCGCCCCGGCCGCGACGAGGATGACGCCGATGCTGAGGCTCGTCTTGGTCAGCTCGACCGCGAGCAGGACGACCCCGGCGGCGAGCGGTTTGGCGATGAGCAGGCCGACGGATACGTTGATCCAGCTTTGCGCCCAGGCGGTGAGCTTGGGCTGGCCGATCATCATCAACCCCACCGGGGCCATCGCCGCCAACGCCAGCAGACCGAACTCGCGGATCGACATGGCGACAAACAGGAACAGCGACGCGATCGCCATCAGGGCCACAGTGATCAGCGCCATCACGTATTCGCCGACCGCGCCGGGTCC
>NZ_JBNDHX010000073.1:0-19193 GCF_056755275.1 Leifsonia sp. HAY1-4F | reverse complement strand
TCCGTCGTCGGCAGCGTCAGATGTGTATAAGAGACAGGTGCGGGATCGTGGCGGCCGGAGTGGGGCAGCGAGCGCCCTACAGCGTCAGCGCCCGCTGGATGAGGATCTGCTGCTCCTGCGCGTGCCGCTTGGCCGACCCGGCGGCCGGCGCAGCCGACGGCGGGCGGGACACGACGCCGAGCGGGCGCGGGCCGAGCTTCGAGGTCTCCAGGATCATGTACGGCCACGCCCCCTGGTTCTCCGGCTCGTCCTGCACCCACACGAGCTCGGCGTTCGGGTAGGAGTCGACGATGGCCTTGAGCTCCGCGGGAAGCGGGTAGAACTGCTCCACCCGCACCAGGGCGATCTCCGGGTTCGGGTTCTTCTCGAGGTCGTTGAGCAGGTCGTAGTAGAGCTTGCCGGCCATCAGGAGGACCCGCTTGACCGAACTCTTGTCCGTGATCCGTGCGTCGTCGATCACCGGCTCGAAGCGACCCGTCGTGAAGTCCTCCACATTGCTCGAGGCGCCACGGAGCCGCAGCATCGCCTTCGGCGTGAAGACCACGAGCGGGCGACGCGGGCGCGCGTACGCCTGGCGGCGCAGCAGGTGGAAGTACGAGGCCGGGGTCGAGGGACGTGCGACGGTCATGTTGTTCTCGGCGCACATCTGCAGGTACCGCTCGATGCGGGCGCTGGAGTGGTCCGGTCCCTGTCCCTCGTAGCCGTGGGGGAGGAGCAGCACCAGCGACGAGCGCTGGCCCCACTTCTGCTCGGCCGAGGAGATGAACTCGTCGATGATCGTCTGGGCGCCGTTGGCGAAGTCGCCGAACTGGGCCTCCCAGAGGACGAGCGCATCCGCACGCTCCACCGAGTAGCCGTACTCGAAGCCCATCGCGGCGTACTCGCTGAGGAGCGAGTCGTAGATCCAGAACCGTGCCTGGTTGTCGCTCAGGTTCGCAAGCGGCAGCCATTCCTGGCCGTTCACGCGGTCGTGCAGCACGGCGTGACGCGAGACGAAGGTGCCTCGCCGCGCGTCCTGCCCGGCGAGGCGCACCGGGGTGCCCTCCGCCAGCAGCGTGCCGAGGGCGAGCAGTTCGCCGAAGCCCCAGTCGATGTTGCCGTTCCTGCTCATCTCGCCGCGCTTGGTCAGCAGCTGCTGCAGCTTCGGGTGGACGGTGAACCCGGCGGGCGGGTTGTTGAACGCGTCGCCGATCATGTGGATGACCTGCTCGCTCACCGCGGTCGACGCCGGCTCCCCGACGTTGTCGTCCTGCGGGGCCGGCTGCTCCAGGTCGCCGGTCTCTTCGGCGGTGAGGACGGGAGCCGGGTGGGTCTGCGCCGCGTGCGTCTCCATGAACGCGCGCTCCAGGCGTTCCTGGAAGTCGCGGTGAGCCTGCTCGTACTCCTCCTCGGTGATGTCGCCGCGGCCGACGAGAGCCTCGGTGTAGAGGCGCCGCACCGAACGCTTGGCCTCGATGAGGCTGTACATCAGCGGCTGCGTCATCGAGGGGTCGTCGCCCTCGTTGTGGCCGCGGCGGCGGTAGCAGACGAGGTCGATGACGACGTCGCGCTTGAACTCCTGCCGGTAGGCGAAGGCCAGCTCGGCGACGCGGACGACCGCCTCCGGGTCGTCGCCGTTCACGTGGAAGATCGGCGCCTGGATGGTCTTGGCCACGTCCGTCGAGTACACGGACGTGCGCGCCTCGGCAGGAGGCGTGGTGAAGCCGACCTGGTTGTTGATGTTGACGTGGAGGGTGCCGCCGGTGCGGTACGCCCGCAGTTGCGACATCTGCATCGTCTCGACCACGACGCCCTGGCCGGCCATCGCGGCGTCGCCGTGGATGAGGATGGGCAGCGTGAGGAAGGTGCCGGCCGGCCGGCGGTCCTGCTTGGCGCGGACGATGCCCTCCAGCACGCCGTCGACGGCCTCCAGGTGGGACGGGTTCGCCGCGAGGTAGACGGGGATCTCCTCGCCGTGGACGCCGCTGAAGGTGCCCTCGGTCCCGAGGTGGTACTTCACGTCGCCGGAGCCCTGGATGGTGCGCGGGTCCTGGGTGCCCTCGAACTCGCGGAAGATCTGGCCGTACGTCTTGCCGGCGATGTTCGTCAGCACGTTGAGGCGGCCGCGGTGGGCCATGCCGATCGCGACCTCGTCGAGCTCCGCCTCCGCCGCTCCCTGGAGGATCGCATCCAGGAGGGCGATGGTCGACTCCCCGCCTTCGAGGCTGAAGCGCTTCTGTCCGACGTACTTGGTCTGCAGGAAGGTCTCGAAGGCCTCCGCCTCGTTCAGCTTGCCGAGGATGCGCAGCTGCTCCTCGTGCGTCGGCTTCTCGTAGGGCCGCTCCAGCTTGTCCTGGAACCAGCGGCGCTGCGCCGGGTCCTGGATGTGCATGTACTCGATGCCGACCGTGCGGCAGTAGGAGTCGCGGAGCACGCCGAGGATGTCGCGCAGCTTCATCTTGCGCTTGTCGCCGAACTGGCCGGTGACGAACTCCCGGTCGAGGTCCCAGAAGGTCAGTCCGTGGTTCTCGATCTCGAGGTCCGGGTGCGTGCGCTGCTTGTACTCCAGCGGGTCGATGTCGGCCATCAGGTGGCCGCGCACACGGTACGAGTTGATGAGCTCCTGGACACGGGCGGTCTTGTCGACGGCGCTGGCCAGGTCGACGCTGATGTCCGGGTTCCAGTGGATCGGCATGTACGGAATGCGCAGCTCGGCGAAGATGTCCTCGTAGAAGCTGCGCTTCCCGATGAGCATCTCGTGCACGATCTTGAGGAACTCGCCGGACCCGGCGCCCTGGATGACGCGGTGGTCGTAGGTACTGGTCAGCGTGATGGTCTTGCCGATGGCGAGGCCCGCCAGCGTCTTCTCGCTGGAGCCCTGGAACTCGGCCGGGTACTCGAGGGCGCCGGCGCCGATGATGCAGCCCTGGCCCTTCATGAGCCTCGGGACGGAGTGCACGGTCCCGATCCCGCCGGGGTTGGTCAGCGAGATCGTGGTGCCGGCGAAGTCGGCGGCGGTGAGCTTGTTGTTGCGGGCCCGGTTCACCAGGTCCTCGTAGGCGGAGAGGTACTCGCCGAAGCGCATGGTGTCGGCGCGCTTGATGCTCGGGACGAGGAGGGCGCGCGATCCGTCGGGCTTCGGCAGGTCGATCGCGATGCCGAGGTTGATGTGCGCGGGCGCGACGACGGACGGCTTGCCGTCGACCTCCTCGTAGTACACGTTCTGGCTCGGGAACTCCTTGAGCGCCTGGATGAGCGCCCAGCCGATGAGGTGCGTGAAGGAGACTTTGCCGCCACGGGCGCGCTTGAGGTGGTTGTTGATGACGATGCGGTTGTCGATCATCAGCTTGGCCGGGATGGTGCGGACGCTCGTCGCCGTCGGAACGGTGAGCGACGCATCCATGTTGGTGGCCAGGGACTTGGACATGCCGCGGAGCGGGGTGACCTTGTCCTCCTCGGCGGCCTCGACGACCGCGTTCGGGGCGGTGACCGGTGCGTCCGCCGGGACCGGCTGGGGCTTCGGTGCGATGGAGGTGGTACGCGCGACGGGCTGCTGGCCGATGATCGGGATGGGCGTCGTCACCGGCTTCGGTTCGTTCGGGTGCGGCGCGGGCGCGCCTCCGGCGGCAGTCGCGGCGGCCGGCGGAGTCGGGGCTTCGGGCGGAGTCGGCGCGGCGGGGGGCGCCGGCGTCGCCGGAGGGGCCGGGATCGTCGGCGGAGCCGGTGTCGACGGCTCGGACGGGCTCGGAGCGTTCGGCTCCGCGGGTGCGGGGACGGTCGGCTCCGCCGGGGTCGGCACGGTCGGCTCGGAGGGGGTCGGGATGCCCGGCTCGGCAGGCGCCGGGGCGGGCGTCTCGTCCGGTGAGGGGATCGACTCGGCCGAGGGAGCGGCGGTTCCCGCTGCGCCCTCCTCTTTCACCGACGGGTGGTAGTGCTCGAGGATCGGCCACCACGACCGGTCGACCGAGTTCTTGTCGTGCACGAACTGCTCGTACAGTTCATCCACGAGCCATTCGTTGGCTCCGAATTCGCCCGTGGAGCCGTCCTCGGTTCCTACTCCGGTCACTTGGCTCGACACAGCCAGATCGCCCACTCTCTCCATTGATTCGTCTCGTCCGAGTGGCCCTGCGGCCACCCGCGTTCCCCCGAAGATCAAGCCTAATCCCATCGATACTCCGGTGCGCTCCCGCAGCCCAGCGGGATAGCGTTATTCGCATGCAGTTCTATGGAACGTCCCCGCGCCACGACCTGACCTATTCCGACGTCTTCCTCGTGCCGTCGCGTTCGAACGTCACGAGTCGTCTGGATGTCTCCCTGTCGCCCAACGACGGCACCGGCGCGACCATCCCGATCGTCTCCGCGAACATGAACTCCGTCACGGGCAAGCGGCTCGCCGCGACCCTCGCGCGACGCGGCGGCCTGGGCGTCCTGCCGCAGGACATGCACCTTCAGGACCTGGATGAGGCCATCCGCTGGGTGAAGGCGCAGCCGGTCGCGTTCGACACCCCGCACCAGGCCGGCCCCGACGAGAGCGTCGCCGACGTGCTGCGCCGCATCCCGGCCGTCGAAGGCCACGGGATCGTGGTGAGCGACGCCCACGGCGCGTACCTCGGCTGCCTCGCCGCCGTCCAACTCGGCTCCGCCCTCCCGGACGCCCGCGTGGGCGACCTGCTGCACGGCGCCCTGACCGCGCTCGATGCCGAGGACCTCAGCGACGGTCGAGCCGCGTTCCAGGCGATGGATGCGGCCGGCCTCGAGTTCGCGCCCGTGCTGCACCACGGCCGCGTCGTCGGGACGCTCTCCAAGCGCAGTGCGCTGCGCTCCACCATCTACACGCCCGCCCTCGACGCGCACGGCCGGCTGCGGGTCGCCGCCGCCGTCGGGATCAACGGGGATGTCGCGCGCAAAGCGAAGGCGCTGGCGGCCGCCGGTGTCGACGTGCTCGTCGTCGACACGGCGCACGGAGACCAGGACGGCATGATCCGCGCCATCCGCGCGGTCAAGGAACTGGACCTCGGCCTGCCGGTCGTCGCGGGCAACGTCGTCACCGAGCAGGCCGTGCGCGACCTCGTCGCCGCCGGTGCCGACATCCTCAAGGTGGGAGTCGGTCCCGGCGCGATGTGCACGACGCGGATGATGACCGCTGTCGGCCGCCCGCAGTTCTCGGCAGTGCTCGAGACCAGCGCGGCCGCGCGCGAGCTCGGGGCGCACGTCTGGGCGGACGGCGGTGTGCGCTACCCGCGCGACGTCGCGCTGGCGCTCGCCGCGGGCGGCGCCTCCGTGATGATCGGCTCCTGGTTCGCCGGGACGATCGAGGCGCCCGGGATGCTCGACCGCGACGCGAACGGCGGCCTCTACAAGGAGAGCTGGGGCATGGCCTCCACCAAGGCGGTCAAGGGGCGCTTCGAGCGGCTGGACGCGTACGAGCTGGCCCGCAAGGAGCTCTTCGCCGAGGGCATCTCCAGCTCGCGCATCTACCTCGACCCGCTCCGTCCCTCGGTCGAGGATCTGCTGGACATGATCACGACCGGTGTGCGCAGCTCGTTCACGTACGCCGGAGCGCGCTCGCTGGCCGAGTTCCACGAGCGCGCGCTGGTCGGCATCCAATCGGCGGCCGGCTATGAGGAGGGCAAGGCGCTGCCGGTCAGCTGGTAGACGCCGTCAATCGTCGCGCGTCTGCCGCGGCTACGACCGGCGGGTCGCGTCCTGCACCTCGCCGACGAGCTCCTCGATGATGTCCTCCAGGAAGAGCACGCCCGCGGTGGCGCCCTCGGCGTCCACGACCCGGGCGAGGTGACTGCCCGAGCGGCGCATCGTCGCCAGCGCGTCCTCGACGTCGCTGCCGGCGAAGACGGTGACGAGCCTGCGGATGCGCTTCGCCGGCACCGGGAGCTCGAACCCGGTCTCCTCGAGGTCGAGGACGTCCTTCAGGTGGAGGTAGCCGGTCGGCTCGCCGTCGGGGTCCGGGACGACGTAGCGGGAGAAGCCGTGCTTGGCGACGGCCTTCTCCACGTCGGCGGGAGTCGGGGTCTCCGGGAGGGTGACCAGCGCGTCGAGCGCGACGGCGACATCCCGCACCTTCTTCTCGGTGAACTCGAACGCCGCAGTGAGCGCGCCGGTGCGGTCCATCAGCAGGCCCTCGCGCGTGGACTGCGACACGATCGTCGCCACCTCGTCGAGCGTGAAGGTGCTCGCGGCCTCGCCCTTCGGCTCGACCCGGAACAGCCGGAGGACGGCGTTCGCGCTGGCGTTGAGCGCGATGATGATCGGCCGGACCGCCCGCCCGACGCCGACCAGCGGGGGAGCGAGCAGCAGGGCCGCCTTGTCGGGCATCGAGAACGAGATGTTCTTCGGCACCATCTCGCCGAACACCACGTGCAGGAACGACACGACGACGAGGGCCACGATGAACGCGATGGTGCCGATGACCTCCTCCGACCATCCCGTCGCGTGGAGGGGCGCCTCCAGCAGGTGATGGATGGCCGGCTCCGAGACGTTCAGGATGAGCAGCGAGCAGACGGTGATGCCGAGCTGCGTCGTCGCCAGCATCAGCGTGGCGTGCTCCATCGCGAACAATGCCGTCTTCGCGCTGCGCTTGCCGCGCTCGGCGAGCGGCTCGATCTGCGACCGGCGCGCGGAGATGACGGCGAACTCCGCCGCGACGAAGAACGCGTTGACGCCCAGCAGCACGACCAGCCAGCCGATTCCGGCCCAGTCGCTCATGAGCGCCCCGCCTCTCCGATGGCGTCGGTCGCCGCGTCCCCGGTCAGTGGGACGGGATCCGGCGTGTACCGGATGCGGTCCACTCGGCGGCCGTCCAGGCGCTCGACGCGCAGGGTGCCGCCGTCGATCGGGACCTCGTCGCCGACCTTCGGGAGCCGGCCGAGCTCGTTCATCACGAACCCCGCGACGGTCTCGTACGGGCCGTCCTCCGGCACGGTGACGCCGGCCCGCTCCTCCAGCTCGTCCGGGCGGAGGATGCCCGGGAACGTGATCGAGTCGCGTCCGCGGATGACGCCGGCGCGCGTCCGGTCGTGCTCGTCGGCCACCTCGCCGACGATCTCCTCGACCAGATCCTCCAGGGTGGCGATGCCCGAGGTCCCGCCGTACTCGTCGACGACGACCGCGAGCTGGTAGCCGCGGGCGCGCAGCTCGCCGAGCAGCGTGTCCAGGCCCATCGTCTCCGGCACCCGCAGCGCGTCGGTCATGAGCGCCGAGGCGGGCACGCGCGAGCGGCGCTGCCGCGGGACGGCCACGGCCTGCTTGACGTGGACGACTCCGAGCACGTCGTCGATGTCGTCGCCGATCACCGGGAACCGCGAGTACCCGGTCTTCCGGGCGAGGTCGCTGACCGCCTGCGCCGGCTCGGTGCGCTGGACCGCCTCGATCCGCGGGCGCGGCGTCATCACGTCGGAGGCGCTCCGGTTGGAGAACGCGAGCGTGCGGCTGAGGAGGGTCGCCGTGTCCTCCTCGAGCAGGCCCGCGCTGGCGGAGCGGCGCACCAGCGAGGAGAGCTCGTCGGCGGTGCGGGCGCCGGACAGCTCCTCCTTCGGCTCCACGCCGACCAGGCGCAGCACTCCGTTGGCCGTGCCGTTCAGCAGGGCCACGAACGGACGGAACACCGCCGTGAACACCGTCTGGAAGGGGATGACCACCCGTGCCGTCGCCAGCGGGAGGGCCAGCGCGAAGTTCTTGGGGACAAGCTCGCCGAGGATCATCGACAGCAGGGTCGCCACGGCGATGGCGACGACGGAGGCGATCGGCGTCACCGCTGCGTCCGGCAATCCGGTCGCGGTCAGCGGACCGCGCAGCAGGGAGCTGATGGCCGGCTCCATCGTGTAACCGGTGAGCAGCGTGGTCAGGGTGATGCCCAGCTGGGCGCTGGAGAGGTGCGTCGAGGTGATCTTGAGGGCCGCGATCGTCATCGACAGCCGGGACTCGCCGCGGTCCCGCCGCGCCTCCAGATCGCCGCGATCCAGATTGACCAGGGCGAACTCGCTGGCGACGAAGAGCCCGGTGCCGACGGTGAGCAGGAGGCCGACGGCCAGCATGATCCACTCAACGAGCACAGTGGCCACCTCGCTCGCTCGCACGCGGGCTCTGACGATCGAATGGGCTACGAGAAGGAGGGTCGTCCATGTGCCCGCAAGTATATCGGTCCCACCTCACGCAGACGGTTGGGGAGACGTCCAGTTCTAGGGGGCCCGTCAGGCCGGCGGACGCGTATCATGCCGCCCGGATGAAGGAGGATCACCATGTTCGAGTCGTATGTGACGTACTCCGTGCTTCCCGCTTCCGACCTGCAGCGTGCCACCGGGTGGTACCGCGACAAGCTGGAGCTGGAGCCGGAGCGGACCACCGAAAGCGGTGTGCTGTACGGCACCGGATCGCAGTCGAAGATCTACGTGTACGAGACCGCGAACGCCGGAACCGCGCAGAACACCGCGATGTGCTGGATCGTGCCCGACATCGAGGGCACGATGGCGCAGCTCAGGGAGCGGGGCGTGGTCTTCGCGGACTACGACTTCCCCGGCCTGAAGACCGAGAACGGGATCGCGACGGACGAGATGGGCCGTTCGGCCTGGTTCCAGGACAGCGAGGGCAACTACCTGTGCCTGACGGAGGTCGCCTGACAGCCTCCAGAATCTGACAGCCTCCAGGATCTGAGGGCGCCCGCAGGCTCAGTCGCGCCAGCGGGCGCGGAGGTACTGCGGCGGCCAGTCGATCCCGCCGCCGAGTTCATGCGCGGCCCGTAGCGGGAAGTGCGGGTCGCGGAGGAGTTCGCGCGCCAGCATGACGGCGTCCGCCTGCCCGCTCTCGACGATCTCGGCCGCCTGCTGCGGTGTGGTGATGAGCCCGACCGCGCTCACATCCACTTCGGACGTGCTGCGCACGTGATGCGCGAACGGCACCTGGTAGCCCGGCTCGGCGGGGATGCGGATGCCCGCCTGGATGCCGCCGCTCGAGATGTCGAAGAAGTCGGCTCCCGCCGCCTCCGCCCAGGCGGCCACCGTCGCCGTCTGGTGCTCGTCCCAGCCGCCTTCGGCCCAGTCGCTGCCCGAGAAGCGGACGAACAACGGAGCATCGCCCGCCTCCTCCCGCACCGCCGCCACCACGCGCAGCAGCAGGCGCGCGCGGTTCTCGAGCGAGCCGCCGTACTCGTCGGTGCGGTGGTTCGCGATCGGAGAGAGGAACTGGTGCAGCAGGTAGCCGTGCGCGGCATGGATCTCGAGGATGCGGAAGCCCGCCTCGATCGAGCGCCGCGTCGCGGAGCGGAAGTCGTCGACGACCTTCTCGATGCCGGCGGCATCCACCTCCTCCGGCACGTCGTAGCCCTCGAACGCGAGCGCCGAGGGGGCGACGGCGCGCCAGCCGCCCTCGGCGACCGGGACGGTGCCGCTGCGGCCCTCGAAGCCCCAGGCCGGCCAGGTGGACGCCTTCCGCCCCGCGTGAGCGAGCTGGATGCCCGGGACGGCGCCCTGCTCCTCGATGAAGGCCGCGATCGGCTTCCACGCATCCCGCTGCTCGTCCGTCCAGATCCCGGTGTCGCGCGGGCTGATCCGGCCTTCGGGACTGACCGCGGTCGCCTCGCTGAAGACGATCCCGCTCCCGCCCGTGGCGAACCCGCCGAGGTGGACGAGGTGCCAGGTCCCCGGGACGCCCGACTCGTCCAGCACCGAGTACTGGCACATCGGCGAGGTCCAGATGCGGTTGCGGATCGTCACACCGCGCAGAGTCAGGGGATCGAAAAGAGTGGGCATGTCACCATTTAAGCGGCGAGCGCGTCCAGATATGCCCGGAGTCCCTGCGGAGTCGTGAAGACATGGCCCGCGATGCCCAGGGACTGTGCGCCGAGGACGTTGGCTTCCTTGTTGTCGACGAAGACCGTCTGCTCCGGCGTGACCCCCAGCTCGGCCATGACGTGCTCGAAGATCTCGGGGCTCGGCTTGATCGTGCCGAGCTCTCCGCTGACGAACACCTTCTCGAACAGGTCGCCGAGCGTGCCGTGCCGGAAATAGGAGCCGAAGTCGCGGCCCGCGTTCGACAGCAGGGCCATCCGCGTCCCGCCCGCCTTGAGGTCGAGCAGAACCTGCAGGGTCTCGTGGTCGATGGACAGCCAACTGCGGAAGTCCGCCAGCCAGAGCCGGTGGATGGTCGCGTCGCCCCAGCTCTCGCCCAGCTCCCGCTCGATGCCCCGCCAGTACGACTGGATGCTGAGGGTGCCCTGGTCGAGCGCGTCCCGGTGCCGCCAGTACGCCGGCCAGAACACCTCGGCGTCGCCGCCGGCGAGCTCGGTCAGCGCACGCCGGTCCTCCTCGGTCGGGGTCACCGAGATGACCTCGCCGTAGTCGAACACGATCACCTTGCCGGGGATGCTGATCGCCATGCTCTCAACCTATCGTGAGGACCGCAGGGGTTCGATGGGACGATACGGTCGCGATCGGCGGCCGGGCGACGAGCGAGCGGAGGCGACCGGTGACCGGACGACAGGGCGGGCCACAGGGCGGATGGCGGGCGTGGGACGAGCGGGACGCCGCGGCGTGGATCGCGGTTCCCCAGGAGTCGAGCGACAAGTACACCCGCGGCGTTCTCGGGGTGGTGACCGGCTCCGAGCGGTACCCGGGGGCGGCGGTGCTCGGCGTCGAGGGCGCCGCGCGCACGGGAGTCGGAATGATCCGCTACCTCGGGGCCGACCGGCCCACCGAGAACGTGATCCGCAGCAGGCCCGAGGTGGTGACGGCGCCCGGGCGGGTGCAGGGCTGGCTGATCGGCTCCGGCATGGATGCGGCCTCGCGCCCCGAGGACGACGCGCAGCGCCTGCGCGCGGCCCTCCACGACGGCACGCCGCTGGTGATCGACGCGGGCGCGCTCGACCTGGTCGGCCGTGCGTCCGCTCCCGTCATCGTGACCCCGCACTTCCGTGAACTGGCGACCATGCTGCGGGAGGCGGCCGACGACGACCCGGACGCCGTGACGGCCGACGACATCGCCGCCGACCCGGGCGACTGGGCCATCCGCGCGGCGGACAGCATGGGTGTCACGGTGCTGCTCAAGGGCCACACGACCTACGTCGCCGCACCCGGAGGCCCGCGGTACGCGGTGACGGCGGGGCCGGCATGGCTCGCGACGGCGGGGAGCGGCGACGTGCTCGGGGGCGTGCTCGGCGCGCTGGTGGCGACCCATGCCCGCGAGATCGACGAGGACGGCCACGCCGCGCTCGCCGCGCTCGCCGCCACGGCCGCCTGGGTGCACGGCCGCGCGGGCGAGCGGGCCTCGGACGGCGGCCCGATCGTGGCGCTCGACATCGTGGGTGCGCTCCCCGGCGTGGTGCGGGACCTGGTGCGGCCGGGCAGCTGACCGCATTCAGGGGCCCGCCACGGGCATCCCCTAGGATGTGGCGATATGGGGATGGAAGCGGCGTCGATCGGCGCCCGATCGACCGCACCAGCCGATCCCGGGACGGTGCGCCGCGTCCTGTACAGCCCACTGACGCTGTGGATCGCGTTCCTCGCCGTGCACCTGATCATCAGCGGGCTCGCGCTCAACCAGGGCAAAGGCCTGGGGGACGTCTTCCTGGTCTACAAGCCGTGGGCGGAGCTGGCCTCGCAGGGCACGCAGATCGTCGGCGTGAACTCCGACTGGGTCTACCCGTTCGGGGCGCTCGTCCCGATCATGCTGCCGTTGCTGTTCGGCGACGCAGGCTATGTCTGGGGCTGGCTGAACCTGGTGCTGCTGCTCAACGCCGCCGCGTTCGCCGTGCTCATCGTCGGCCGCGAGCCCCGGCGCCTGGTCGCCGCGTGGTGGTGGCTCGGCTTCCTGCTGCTGCTCGGTCCGATCGCGGTCGGCCGTCTCGACGCCGTCTCGGCCTCCCTCGCCATCGTGGGGCTGCTCTGGCTGACGCTGCACGAGCGCGCAGCGGTCGTGGTGCTGACGGCCGCCACCTGGATCAAGGTCTGGCCGGCGGCCATCCTCCTCGCGGCCGTCGTCGCTCTGCGCTCGCGGTGGCACATCGTCCTGGTCGGCGCCGTGACCTCGGCCATCATCGTCGCCGTCCCCCTGATCTTCGGTGCCGGTTGGCACGTCCTCAGCTTCATCGGCATGCAGACCGACCGCGGTCTGCAGATCGAGGCGCCGGTGAGCACGATCTGGATGTGGCAGGCCGCCTTCCACGTGCCGGGCGCCGCGGTGTACTACGACCACAAGCTGCTGACGTTCCAAGTCAGCGGCGACGGCACGGCGCTCGCCGGCTCGCTGATGAACCCGCTCTTCGGACTGACGGCCGCGGTGGTCCTGCTCATCGGCGTGCAGGCGCTGCGCCGAGGCACTCCGTACACACGCATCCTGCCCGAACTGTCGCTGGCGCTCGTGACGGCGTTCATCGCGTTCAACAAGGTGGGGTCGCCGCAGTACGTCGTGTGGCTGGCCGCACCCATCGTCATCGGGCTGGCGTACCAGGGCCGCGGCTTCCGCGTACCTGCGCTGCTCGTGCTCGTGACGGCGGCACTCACGCAGCTGTTCTATCCGTTCCTCTACGACACGCTCCTCGTGCCCGAGGCCGGGATGGTCGCTGTGCTGACCGTGCGGAACCTCATGTACTTCGTGATCCTGGGCTGGACGATCGCCGCGCTGTGGCGGCGGCGTCACCGCCAGGAGGCGGCCGACGACCTCGTTCCCGCGCACGCGTGGCCGTTCCACTCGGCGCCGGGAGCGCATCCCGAGCCGGTCGGCGGCGCGGCGCGCTGACGGGATGGCGCTGACGGGGTGGCGCTGACCGGGACGGACGCAGACGGAGTGCACGCGGACCTGGCGTGACCGACACAAGGAGGAAGACATGCTGGTGGCGTTCTCGGTGGCACCGAGCGGTGGCGAAGGACCGGACGCATCCGTTCACGACGCGGTCGCGGCGGCGGTGCGCGTGGTGCGCGAGTCCGGACTCCCGAACCGCACCGACGCGATGTTCACGACCATCGAGGGGGAGTGGGACGAGGTCTTCGACGTCGTCCGCCGGGCGACCGAAGCGGTCGGCCGCTACGGGTCGCGCGTCTCCCTGGTGCTGAAGGCGGACATCCGTCCCGGCTACACAGGCGAGCTCGACGGCAAGCTGGAACGGCTCGAGGCGGCGCTCGAGCAGAACGACTGACGTGGACAACCCGTTCGTCCTGATCGGCGAGCTGCTGCTGGCCTTCTGGCCGGTCGTCGTCATCGGCGTCGTGGTCGTCGTGGTCTTCGTCGGCGGCCCGCTCCTCGGCTGCGTCGTCTTCGCGATCGCCGGCGCCGCCGGAGCGCGGGTTGCGCCGTCGGACGAGACGCAGGACGTGGATGCGACCGAGTTCTTCGGGGAACAGGCGACGGCGGCGGCGACGGCGGGTCGAAACGATTCGATATAGGCTGGGTCGGTGACCCTCCTCATCGACGGGCCGACGAAGCTGTCGTCGGCCCGTACTCGTCTTGCCCTGCTGGCCCTCGCCCTCGGGGGCTTCGGCATCGGAGCCACCGAGTTCGTCGCGATGGGTCTCCTGCCCAACATCGCGCACGACCTCCTGCCGCAGCTCTATGCCGCCTCGCCGACCGACGCGAACGCCCAGGCGGGCTGGATCATCTCGGCCTACGCCCTCGGGGTGGTGGTCGGCGCGCCCACGATCGCGACGTTCGCGACCCGCTGGCCGCGGAAGAAGCTGCTGCTCTGGCTGCTCGTGGCATTCACGGCCGGGACCATCGCCTCGGCGCTCGCGCCCACCTTCCCGCTCGTCATCCTCGCCCGCTTCGTCTCGGCCCTGCCTCACGGCGCCTACTTCGGCATCGCATCGCTGGTCGCCGCCTCCCTGATGGGTCCGGGCAAGCGGGGACGGGGCGTCGCCTTCGTGTTGTCCGGGCTGACGATCGCCAACGTCGTGGGAGTACCGACGATCACCTGGATCGGCCAGCACAGCGGCTGGCGCATCGCGTACCTGGTCGTCGCCGGGATCTTCGCCCTCACCTTCGTCGCCATCGCCCTTCTGGTGCCGTGGCAGGCCGGTGACGCCACGGCGAGCGTGCGGAATGAGCTTCGGGCGTTCACCCGCCTGCAGGTGTGGCTCGCACTGTCCATCGGCGCCGTCGGCTTCGGCGGGTTCTTCGCGATGTACACGTACATCGCGCCGATCGTCATCTCGGTGACCGGGATGCCGGAGGCCACGGTCCCGCTGGTCCTCATCCTCGCCGGCCTCGGGATGACCATCGGCAACATCGTCGGCGGCCGGGCTGCCGACCACAGCGTTCCACGCAGCATGCTGTTCTTCTTCGTCCTGCTGGTGCTCGGGCTCGCTGCGCTCTGGCTCACCGCATCCACGGTCCCCGGCCTGCTGATCTCGGTCTTCGTGGTGTCCGGCGCCTGCTCGGCGCTCTCGCCGACCATCCAGACCCGGCTGATGGATGTGGCGCGCGACAGTCAGTCGATCGCGGCGGCGCTCAACCACTCGGCGCTCAACATCGCGAACGCGTCGGGCGCCTTCCTCGGCGGTCTGACCATCGCGGCCGGGTTCGGCTACGTGTCACCCGTCATCGTGGGCGGCATGCTCGCCCTCGGGGGCATCGCCCTCGCTCTGCTCACGTTCGGGATCGACCGCTCGCGCATCCGCCGCGGCGTCCACACCGGCGCGATCCGCGCCCAGCGCCCCGACCCCGTCCCGGTCTCCGCCTCCGTCTCCGTCTCCGCCTCCGCCGACTGAGCCCCACCGCCGAGTCCGCACAGATTGCACAGAATCGCGCCGAAAACGTGCAATCTCTGCGGACTCGGCGGTGGGGTGGGGCGGAGCGCGAGAGGCGTCAGTCGTTCTGGAGGAGGATGCCGTCCTGGATGGCGCGCTTGCGGAGTGCGACCTTCGTGCCGACGTCGTAGCCGGCCACGCGGTACTTCTCGCGGATGCGCTTGAGGTAGCTCTTGGCCGTCTCGTCCGAGATGCCGAGCTGGAACGCGACCGCTTTGACCGGCTCGCCGGCACCGTAGAGGGCCATGACACGACGCTCCTGCGCGCTCAGCTTCGGCGCGCCGCCGGCCTCGCCGGCGTTCAGCGCGAGGTCGAGTTCGGCCGAGATGAACGACTCGCCCATGCGGGCCGCGCGGATCGCCTCGACGATCATCTCCGCATCCTCGCTCTTGACCAGGTAGCCCAGGGCACCGGCCGCGAGCGCCTCGCGCACGACCGCCGGCTCCGAGTAGGTGCTCATCAGCACGGTCGCGACGCCCGTCGTCTTCAGCGTGGAGAGCTTGAGCGAGATCGGGATGTTGTCCTTCAGATCCAGGTCGAGCAGGACGACGTCGACGGGGAACTCGGGATGGGTCAGCAGTTCCGGCCAGCTGGCCACCGCCGCCACCATGTTGATGTCGTCCGCTGCGTTGCGGATCCACTCGGTCAGCGCTCCGAGGAGCATCTTGTGATCGTCGACGATCGCGATCCGAATCGGCGGTTGCTCACCCATGGGCTGCCTTTCTCTGTAGCGGTCCCGCTGGCTCAGACCAGCTCGGCGGAGGTGTCGCTCACGGTGGTGACCTCGATGCGCAGGATCGATCCGGAGAACGACTCGACATAGCGTCCCACCTTACGGATAGCTTGCCATGCCGCCGGGTCTACCCCGTTTCGCGGCACACCGCTGGTCGAGATCACGATATTCATCGTCGCGCCCGGGTTCGAGGTCCGCGGGTAGGTGCCGACCGGCCGGGCGAGCTCCAGGGTCAGCGTGCGCGGCTGTCCCGTCCCGGCGCGCACGGGGTCGCTGATGAGCAGCCACACGGCGGTGAGGAGACCATCGCGCTGGTCCCGGTTGAGGCCCGCGGCCAGCCCTTCGGGGTCGCTCAGCGTCACGGACGGCCCGAGCAGGGCGGACTCGGTGACCGCGTGGTACAGCCACGTCTCGGTGCGGCCCTGGATGAGATGGAGGCGCAGCTCCGTCGCGATGCCGGCCGCCGCGTCCGCCGTGTCCTCGTCGAGCGGGAGCTCCGTGCGGCCGGTGGCGACGCCGTCGAGCAGACGTTCGGCGGCGAGGTCCAGGCGGGCCAGCTCCTCCGAGGCGAGCATCCCGATGGCGTAGCCGGGGGAGACGACCGTGCTCTGCACCTGGACGAGATCCAGTTCCAGCTGAACCAGCGTCCGCAGCGAGCGCACGATCTGGGTGCCGACGACGGGAGGGGCGACGGCGATGGCGACGGTCACCATCCCCGGTCCCAGCAGTTGGAGGTCGGGGAGGGCACGCCAGACCACGACGATCGCGAGGACGCCGCCGAGGGCCGCAGCCGCGAGGAGGATGTCGCGGGCCGGCCGCACAGGCACGCAGAGCAGCAGGGCGGGCCCGATGGCCGCGGCCGCGGTCAGTGGCGCGGCGGCGCCTCCTCCCGGCCAGCTGCCCGCGATGTCGAGGGCGAGGGCGATCGCCCACATCCCGAGGCCCCCGAGGTACAGCCACAGCGGCAGCTCGTCCGGCAGCCGGAAGCGCAGCACGAGCGCGGCGACCAGGGTCACGGCGACGAGGACCCAGGCGGCGATCGTCAGGCCGAGCAGGGGGTAGTCCCCGATGTCGAGGAAGAACAGGACCAGCAGGAACGCGATGAGCGCGACCGTTGCGACGTTGAAGCCGAGATCCAGGCGGGCGCGGCTGAGCGCATCCCGTTCGTCCCCGGCCGCCCCGCGTGCGAGCGGGCTGCGCGGGACCGTCCGCTCGTCGATCCGGGTCACTTCGGCACCTCCAGCACCACGGTCGTCCCGCTGCCGGGCGAGGAGAACAGGCGTGCGTTGCCCCCGACATCCCGCAGGCGCGCCACGATCGACTCGGTGAAGCCCAGACGTCCGGCGTCGATGGTCGACACGTCGAACCCCTTGCCCGCATCCGTCACCATCGCCCGCACGTTCGCGTCGTCGTCGGTGATGGTCACGTGCGCCTCGTTCACCCCGGAGTGCCTGCGCACGTTCTCGAGGCACTCGCCGAGGGCGAGCAGGAAGGCGTCGAGCACGTCGCTGGGCAGGAGGACCTGGCCGGCGCCGTGCCAGTTGACCTCCAGTCCCATTCGCCGGAAGCGCTGCTTCACCGACTCGAGGGTGTTGCCGAGCGTGGACTGCTCCACGGGTTTCAGCTTGTAGTCGCCGGAGCGCGACGGGTCGGGCGTGAAGCCGAGCCGCAGCTGGCGCAGCAGCGCAGCATCCTCGGCCGCCTGCTCCCGGAGCGCACCGTGACTGACGCCGACACCGGAGTGGGCCAGCAGCGTCAGCGTGGCGAGCACGGTGTCGTGCAGCAGCCGGGCGCTCTGCCGACGGCGCGCCTCCGTCTCGCTCGCCTGGCGTTCGACGCGGTAGGCGCGGCTCATGGTGGAGATGCGCTTCAGAGTCCGGGGAACGGTCCGCGAGAGCCAGACGCCGGTCGCGGTCAGCGCGATCCAGCCTGTCACCGTGAACACGAGCGGCTCGGCCATCCGTGAGCCGGTCATCCCGAGCGTCACGCCCAGCGAACCCACCGTCACCGCGGCCGAAGCGACCAGCAGGATCAGCCGGGTACGGGAGGTGACGGCAAGGACGCAGACGCAGGCGACCGACGCTGCGCCGATGACGCCGACCGCGCTGATCGCCGAGGGGCCGAGGGCGGTCCCCGGAAGGAGGTGGACGAGGATGAGCGCGTTGCCGGCGGCGACGATGATCCACATCCACATCGTCAGGCGCAGCAGCCCGGCCAGCTGCCACTGCGCGTAGCCGAGGCACAGGATGAGCACCAGGGAGGCGAAGTAGAGGGGGAGCGGGAGCGACCCGGGGACGCTCAGGCAGAGCAGCGCGGTCGCGGTGGCGGTCAGCCCGACCGTGCGGGCTGTGGCGGCGAGGAGACGATCACGCTCCTTCTGGATGCGCGACATGCCCCTCCAACCATCGTCAGCCTGCGAGCAGCCGCCTCAGTTGAGCGCTGACCGCATCGTCCTCGATCAGGAACCCGTCGTGGCCGAAGTCCGACCGGATCACCACTGGAACTCTACCGTCCAGCGTGTCCGGAACATGGTAGGCAATCTGCTCCTGTCCTTCCACGGGGAACAGACGGTCGCTGTCGATCCCCACGACGAGCGTGCGCGCGGCGACCCGCGACAGTGCGGCGGCCTGCCCTCCGCGGCCGCGGCCGACGTCGTGCGAGTTCATCGCCTCCACCAGGGTGATGTAGCTGTTGGCGTCGAACCGGCGGGTGAACTTGTTGCCGTGGAAGTCGAGGTACGACTCCACCGCGAAGCGGCCGCCGCCGCCCAGGGGACTGATCCCGCTCTGCCACGCGCGCTCGAACCGGACGTTCAGCTCGGAGGGGCTGCGGTAGTTGAGCAGCGCCATCCGGCGGGCGAGCGCCAGCCCGCGGTGCGGCCCCTCGCCGTCCCCGGCGTCGTAGTACTGACCGCCGCGGAACAGCGGGTCCGTGCGAACGGCCTCGATCTGCACCGAGTTGAGGGCGATCTGGTCGGCGGTGGAATGCGGCGGCGCAGCGAGGACAGCCAGCCGCTCGACACGGCCCGGGAACATCACCGCCCACTCCAGCGCCTGCATCCCGCCCATCGAGCCGCCGACGACAGCCGCCCAGCGGCCGATGCCGATCGCGTCGGAGAAGGCGGCCTGCGCGTTCACCTGGTCGCGGATGGACGTGAACGGGAAGCGCGGGCCCCACTCCGCCCCGTCCGGAGCGAGGGATGCCGGCCCGGTCGTCCCCTGGCAGCCGCCGAGCATGTTGGGCACCACGACGAACCAGCGATCGGTGTCGATCGCCTTGCCCGGTCCGATGATGCCCTGCCACCAGCCGGCGGTGTGGTGACCGGCGCTCGCGGGGCCGACCGCGTGGGAGTCGCCGGTCAGCGCGTGCAGGACCAGCACCGCGTTGTCACCGTCGGGCGACAGCTCGCCCCAGGTCTCGTACGCGATGCGGACGTAGGGGAGGCTCTCCCCGCTCTCGAAGGTGAAGGCCCCGATCCCGGCGAACTGCCGGCCGCCGGGATGGTCGGACTCCTTCCAGGCGCCGCTCGCCGGCGGCTTCCCGAGCAGCGTCCGCGCCTGGGCGTCCGTGATGAAACTCGACGGCGCCGTGTCGGCGGATGTCTGCCACTCCATAGGCCCATTCTCTCGGAGCGCGCCCGCGCCCATCGCTCTATTACGTCCCGCCGTCGCCCGCGCCCCGAGCCCCCTCCCCGAGCCTGTCTCTTATACACATCTGACGCTGCCGACGACGGA
>NZ_JBNDHX010000072.1:0-19450 GCF_056755275.1 Leifsonia sp. HAY1-4F | reverse complement strand
CTCCGGGCCCATGCGTGCGCGTCGGAGCGTGAGTTGAGCGGGGTGACCCCGGGAGTGCATCCCGTGCCGGTCCTCCACGTGGGAAACTCCACAGCGTCGCCGGAGGAGGCGGAGATCGTCGTCGCCCTCGTGCGCGACCTTCTCGGACGCTCCTGGACCGACCCGGAGACCGGGCGGGACGACGACCCGCTCGGCGAGGACGACGTGATCGTCGTCACGCCGTACAACGCACAGCTCGCCGAGGTGCGGGCCCTCCTCGACGCCGAGGGCTACCGCGGGGTTCGGGTCGGAACGGTCGACAAGTTCCAGGGGCAGGAGGCTGCGGTCGCCATCGTCAGCCTCGCCGCCTCGTCCGCCGTCGATGTGCCGCGCGGGATGTCGTTCCTGCTGATGGAGAACCGGCTCAACGTGGCCATCTCGCGGGCGAAATGGTCCGCCTACCTCGTGCACTCGCCCGAGCTGACGGAGTTCCTGCCGACGACGCCCGCAGGGGTGGGCGAGCTGAGCGCGTTCATCCGCCTCGTCGAGCAGGTGGACCAGCCGGCGGTCGTCGCGGTGGGGTAGCGAGGCACAGTGGGGTGGCAGGCACAGTGGGGTAGCGGGCACAGTGGGGTAGCGGGAGAGGCCTGCCCGGCGCGAGCGGGCGGTGTTACGCTCGGGGCGTGTCACCGGAAGAGCTGCAGACGCTGGCGCACCTGCGCCGGGCCCGGGACCTGATCGACCGCGACTACGCCAAGCCGCTCGACGTCCCGACCATGGCGTCCCGCGCCTACATGTCGCCGTCGCACTTCTCGCGGCAGTTCCGGGCCGCCTACGGCGAGACCCCGTACAGCTATCTCATGACCCGCCGCATCGAGCGGGCGATGGCACTCCTCCGGGGCGGGATGAGCGTCACCGACGCCTGCATGGCCGTCGGCTGTACCTCGCTCGGCTCCTTCAGCTCCAAGTTCAGCGAGGTCGTCGGGATGACGCCGACCGAGTACCGGACCCGCGAGCACGCGGCAGTGCTGGCCATGCCGGACTGCATCGCGAAGGAACGTACCCGTCCGGTCCGGTCGCGGGCCGTCTGAGCGCGGTCGATCGCGTCCGGGTCCGTCCACAGACGGCATCCTTGACCGCTTCTCCACAGAAAGCAGTTTTGGAGAAGCGCCCCTGCTGACCTCTTCCTAGAGTCGAGTCATGACCACTTCACTCCAGTACTCGCAGATCACCGTCCTCGACCCCGAGGAGTCGCTCGCCTTCTACCGCGACGCCCTGGGCCTCGATGTCATCCAGGATGTCACCTCCGGTGACCACCGCTGGATCACGCTCGGTGTCGCCGGCGACGACGGCGCGTCCGTCGTTCTCAGCGACCCGCACGCCGGCCGCTCCCAGGCAGATGGCGACGCGCTGCAGCAGCTCGTCGTCAAGGGCTCCCTCGGCCCGATCGTGTTCCGCACCGACGACCTCGATGCCGCATTCGAGAAGGTGCGGGCAGCCGGCGCCGAAGTGCTCCAGGAGCCGATCGACCAGCCGTGGGGCCCGCGCGACTGTGCCTTCCGCGACCCGTCAGGCAACATGGTCCGGATCCTGCAGGCCGCTCCGGCCGCGCAGAACGCCTGATCGCCGGAGCGCACCCGGCGCGCCGAGATCCTGGCGCGCCGGATCCCCGCGCGCTGCGACCAGGAACGACATCGGTGTCATAGTTCGCAAGATGTTTTGACCCATGTCGCGGGCTCGCGAGAGGCTCGGTGTGCCGCCAACCGTCCGCCGGCACCCCTTCCCCTTCACGAGAGAGGCACAGCCATGTCCGACGCCACCCCACCCACCCCCGCACTTCCGGAGAAGCCGAAGCGCTCACGCGCCGGCTGGTTTGTCGGAATCGGCATCGCCGTCGTCGCCGTCATCGTGGCGGTCGTACTCGTCGTCGTGAACCTCACCGGTTCGGGCAGCGCGACGGCGAAGACCGTCACCGTGAAGATCGGCACGACCGAGGCCTCGTCCCCGTACTGGCCCGTCCTCAAGCAGGAGGCCGCCAAGGAGGGCATCGACATCCAGACCGTGAACTTCCGCGACTACACGCAGGCGAATCCGGCGCTGGCAGACGGACAGATCGACCTCAACCTGTTCCAGCACCTGCAGTTCCTCGCCAACTACGACGTCCAGGCCAAGCAGGACCTGGTCCCGATCGGTTCGACGCTCGTCGTCCCGCTCCCGCTGTACTCGAAGAAGCACGCGAATGTCCAGGACATCCCTCAGGGCGGCACCATCGCCATCCCGAACGATGCCACGAACCAGGCGCGCGCCCTCCTCGTACTGCAGAAGGCGGGCCTCCTGAAGCTGAAGAACGGCGGGAGCACGCTCGCGACTCCGGCTGACATCGAGGCGTCGGCGTCCAAGGTGACGGTGATCCCGGTGGATGCGGCCCAGACGGCGCCTGCGCTCAGCTCCGCGGACGGCGCCATCGTGAACAACAACTTCGCGCTGACCGCCGGCATCGATCCCAAGTCGGCGATCTTCCAGGACGACCCGACGTCGAAGACGGCCGAGCCCTACATCAACGCCTTCGTCGCCCGCGCGAAGGACAAGGACAACGCGACGTACAAGAAGATCGCCGAGCTGTACCACACGAAGGCCGTCACGGATGCGGTCCTCGCGGAGTCCAAGAACACCGCGGTCATCGTCCAGCGCCCCGAATCGGACCTGATCGGCATCCTCGACGGACTGAAGAAGACCATCCAGGCGGCGAAGTAGTGCCGGCGAGCGACGCCGCGGCTCCCATCATCGAGTTCCGCGGCGTCACCAAGAGCTTCGGCTCGGGCGACGCCGCGGTTCCCGCCGTCGACCGACTCGATCTGGAGATCGGACGCGGTGAGATCTTCGGCATCATCGGCTACTCGGGGGCCGGCAAGAGCACGCTGGTGCGACTGATCAACGCGCTGGAGCATCCGACCGCCGGCTCCGTGATCGTCGAGGGCAGGGACCTGACCACGCTCACCGAGCGCGAGCTGCGCCGGGTCCGCGCGGGCATCGGCATGATCTTCCAGCAGTTCAATCTGTTCCGCTCCCGCACCGTGTTCGGCAATGTCGCGTACCCGCTCAAGGTCGCCGGCTGGCCCGCGGACAAGCGCAAGCAGCGGGTCGCCGAACTGCTGGCCTTCGTCGGCCTGACCAAGAAGGCATGGAGCTATCCCGACCAGTTGTCCGGCGGGCAGAAGCAGCGCGTCGGAATCGCCCGGGCACTCGCTACGAACCCCGACATCCTGCTCGCCGACGAGGCGACAAGCGCGCTCGATCCCGAGACGACGTCCGACGTCCTGGCTCTGCTCAAGCGGGTCAACCGCGAGCTCGGCGTCACGATCGTCGTCATCACGCACGAGATGGAAGTGGTCCGCTCCATCGCGGATCGCGTCGCCGTGCTCGACGCCGGGCGCGTGATCGAGTCGGGCAGCGTCTTCCAGGTGTTCTCCGACCCCCAGACCCCGACCGCGCAGCGTTTTGTCGGGACCGTGCTGCGCAACCACCCGGGGGAGGCCGACATCGAGCGCCTGCGCGCCAAGCACGCCGGCCGCATCGTGTCCGCGCGCATCCACGACGACGGCCGGCTCGGCTCGGTGCTGTCGGATGCGGTCGGACGGCACAATGTCCGCTTCGAGATCGTCTACGGCGGCATCTCGGCGCTGCAGGGTCGCTCGTTCGGCAGCCTCACCCTCGAGCTGCTCGGCGAGCCGGGGGACGTGGATGCGCTGATCGCCGACCTCCGCTCGGTGACCGAGGTCGAGGAGGTGGCCGCATGACCGACTGGCCGACCCTGTGGCCCGTGTACCTCCAGTCCATCGGGCAGACGCTCTGGATGGTCGTGGCGACGCTCGTCCTCGGCGGCATCCTGGGCCTCGCCCTCGGCGTCCTCCTCTACACCACCCGCCGCGGCGGGCTGCTGGAGAACCGGGCGTTGTCCGCCGTCCTCAACGTGGTGGTGAACTTCATCCGGCCGATCCCGTTCATCATCTTCATGACCGCGATCGCGCCGCTCACGCAGCTCGTCCTCGGCACGTTCCTGGGAACCCCGGCGGCGATCTTCCCGATGACGATCGCCGCGACGTTCGGCATCTCACGGATCGTGGAGCAGAACCTCGTCACCATCGAGCCGGGAGTCATCGAGGCGGCGCGGGCGATGGGGTCGAGCCCCTGGCGGATCATCACGACCCTGCTCATCCCGGAGGCGCTCGGCCCGCTCATCCTCGGCTATACGTTCATCTTCGTCGCGATCGTGGACCTGTCGGCGATCGCCGGCAGCATCGGAGGCGGTGGCCTCGGCGACTTCGCCATCTCCTACGGCTACCAGCGGTACAACTGGGCGGTCACCTGGATCGCCGTCATCACGATCGTGGTGCTGGTCCAGGCGGCGCAGTTCCTCGGCAACTGGCTGGCGCGCAAGGCGCTGCGCCGCTGACCTCAGCGCCCGCGAGAAGCGTCACGGACCGATGTAGCGCCCGACAGGACGCAGTCGCAGGGGCGGTTGCGAGTACTCGTGGAGGGCGTGCACCACCCAGCCGATCGCGCGCGCGGTGGCGAACACGACCTCGCCGGCGTCGTCTTGCATCCCGAGCGCCAGTGCGAGAGCGCCCAGTGCGAGGTCGACATTGGGTCGCCCTCCGGTCCGGTCTCCGATGACGCCGGACACGGCCTCCACCGCCGCTGAGACGGCGGCGTGCCGTTCGTCCCCGGCGAGCATCCCGAGCAGGATGCGCGCCCGCGGGTCGCCGTCAGGGTAGAGAGGCTGGCCGAAACCCGGAACCGGCCCGTGGGTGCTCACGACCGTGTCGGTGATCGCGCGCGCGGGGTCCTCGCCGCGCGCGACCCGTTCGAGCAGGCGGTACGCGGCACGGCTGGCGTTGCCGTGCAGCGGCGAGTCGAGCGCACCGAGTCCGGCGATGACGACGCCGTAGGGTGTGGCCCGCGCCGAGGCCGCGGCGCGCGCGGCGAGGGTCGACACGGCGATGTCGTGGTCGAGCAGCACCACGAGGGCCGCGTTGAGCAGGGCGACGTCGGCCCGGGATGGTGCCGTGCCGGTCAGGCGGACGAAGAGACGTTGGGCGAGGGCGTCCGGGGTCGCCGTCCGGGATGCCGGCTCGGCAGTCGCCGCAGGAGCGACATCGCTCGTCCGGGGTACCGGGTCGGCGTGGCCGCGCTCGGGCAGGACCTCCACCATCCCGGCGACCAGCCGCTCGGCGGCCGTCGCGACCACGCCCGGATCGACGGAGGCGCGCAGCGGGTCCGCCGCCGCGAACGCGCTGACCGCGACGAGCTGGCGATCGCGGTCGCCGGCGGAGGCCGGGAGTGCGTCCGCCAGGACGCGCGCCACCTCGATTCCCGCACCCGGAGTGAACCGTGCCGCCGCATCCCATTCGCCGGTGAGGGCCCAGCGCGCGACCGTCTCGAAGCTCTCGCCCGTGAGCTCGGCGACCGGCCGGCCCCGGTAGGCGAGCTCGCCGTCCTCGATCAGCGCGAAGCTCGTCTCGATGACCATGAGCGGACGGCCTTCCGAGTGGACCGTCCCGGTCACCGTGCGACGGCGCCTCCCCGCGGCGAACCGTTCGACCTCGAGCGGGTCGAAGCTGGATCCGTCCGCGTTGCGCTCGCGGCTGAGTCGGCCCCGCGCGACGTAGGCGTACAGGGTCTCCAGCTTGACGCCGAGGCGCTCGGCAGTCTGTTCGGCGGTCAGACGCGGCAGCGCATCCATATTGATCCGATCAACGTTGACGAGGTGTTGTATCCACGCTCACACTACCGGTATGGACAGGATGGACGACACCCTCATCGATGTGCCCCGCGGGCTCACCAACGTGGTCGCAGCGAGGACCGAACTGGGCGATGTGCGCGGGCACGAGGGCTTTTACCACTACCGGCAGTATTCGGCCGTCGACCTCGCACGCGAGCGGACCTTCGAGGAGGCGTGGCACCTGCTCCTCTTCGGCGGCCTGCCGTCGGCCGACGAGCTGGAAACGTTCCGCGCCCGCATTCGCGCCTCGCGCGGCATTCCCGCGGACGTCACCGCTATGCTCCCGGCGATAGCGCGCCTGACAGCGGAGGGGGACGCGCTCGCCGGCCTCCGCATGGCCCTTGCCGCCGTCGCCGCCGCGGATCACGCGCATCCGCTCTACGACGAGGGACCCGATCGGCGCCTCGACGACGCGATCCGGGTCGCCGCCGTGACGCCCGTGCTGCTCGCGTCCCTGCACGCGCTCGCGGATGGGCGGGAACCGCTGCCGCCGCGCGACGATCTCGGACACGTCGCCGGCTACCTCTACCTGGTGACCGGCCGGGTGCCGACGCCGCAGCAGGAGCACGCGCTGAGCGCCTACATGACCGCGGCGATCGACCACGGCTTCAACGCATCCACGTTCACCGCCCGCGTCATCGCCTCGACCGGCGCCGACCTGTCCTCGGCGGTCGTGGGCGCTCTGGGCGCCCTCGCGGGTCCGCTGCACGGAGGCGCCCCCAGCCGGGCGTTGGACACCCTGGATGAGATCGGCACGCCGGACCGGACGGACGAGTGGGTGCGGCGGACGCTCGCCGACGGTGGCCGGGTCATGGGGTTCGGCCACGCGGTGTACAGGACCGAGGACCCGCGCTCGCGGATGCTGCGCGAGTTCGCGCAGGGGTTCGGGGGACCGCGCGTGGACTTCGCCGTCCAGGTCGAGCGGAGGGTGCAGGAACTCCTGGCCGAGCTGAAACCGGGGCGCGAGCTGCACACGAACGTGGAGTTCTACGCCGGCGTCGTGATGGAACTCTGCGGCATCCCTCGCTCCCTGTTCACGCCGACGTTCGCGGCGGCCCGTGTGGTCGGATGGACGGCGCACATCCTCGAGCAGGCGGCCGACGGCAAGATCCTGCGCCCGTCGTCCCGCTACGTGGGCCCCGCCGCGCCCGAACCGCTGCCGGCGCGCCTGCCGCTCGCCTCCTGACCGGGCGTCCTCGATGACGCCGGGGCGACATTCGTGACGAATGTTCCCCTCGGCGCGGTTGGGGGCGACATTCGTGACGAATGTTCCCCTCGGCGCGGTTGGGGGCGACATTCGTGACGAATGTTCTCCTGGAGGCGGTTGGGGGCGACATTCGTGACGAATGTTCCCCTGGTGCGCGACTATGCGCGCGGCGAGTACACGCGCAATGCGCCCGGCCGGATGCGGACCGTGATTCGCTTCGGCTCGCCCGGCGTCGCGGTCGACGCCTCGCCGTCGTGCGCGTACCCGGGGTCCTCGCCGTGGGCCGCGATGGTGATCTCCGGCACGGTCCGCGCCTCCAGCGCCGGCGGCCCCTGCAGGAACGGCAGGCGGGCGACCAAGGCGTCGGTCCGACCGCCGAAGGCCAGCGCGACCGCGCCCCGCGTCCGCGGGCGTCCGCCGGCGAACAGGATGCGCACATCCAGCAGGTGGTCGTCGAGTCGTCGGCGCTCGATCGGCGCGACCGCGACCGGGTAGTACCGGTCGACGCCGACGAAGACCGACCAGACCTGCCTGCGCTCTCCGTCGATCTCCACCTCGAGCGGGCTGCTGCGCCGGACCACCCGGATGGCGGCGACGAGTGCCGCGATCGGCTTGCCCAGCCGTTTCTCGTGCTTTTCGCGCTCCTCGACGAAGGAGGGATAGATCCCCACCGAGGCCGTGTTGAGCACCGTGCGGGTCTCGCCGTCGGCGAAGCCGAGGTCCGCGACGTCGACCTCCCGTCCGCTGCCGGCGGCGAGAGCGCCGAGTGCCGCATCGACCGAGTCGAGCAGGGTCGCCTTGGCGAAGTGGTTGAACGTTCCGCCGGGAAGCACGAGCAGCGGGAGACCGGCGGCGCGCGCCTCCTGCGCGACGGCGGCGACCGTCCCATCCCCTCCGTACACGCCGAGCACGGTGGGCGGCGACGCGGAGCCGAGCTCCCTCTGGATGACGGCAGAGACAGCCTCGCCGTCGCTCAGCTCGTGGATGCGCGCCTGAGGCAGCCGCTCGCGAAGCAGCGGACCCGGGGCCGGCCGGATGAGACCGCGTCCGGACGTGGAGTTCACCACGAGGAAGACGCCGTCGCCGGTTTCCGTGGCGGGCAGTTCGACCATCCGGGCGGTCGGGGGATCGCGCCGCACGACGGGCTTCACGGCGGGTGCGACCGCCCGCAGAGCCAGGGCTGCGCCTGCTCCGATGGCGGCGCCTCCCGCGACATCCGACATCCAGTGCGCGCCGGTGTGCAGGCGGGAGTAGCCGACGCCTGCGGCGACCGGCGCGAGTGCGGCTCCTGCGGCCGGCCACTCCAGGGCGACGCCGGTGGCGAAGGCGGCGGCGCTCGCCGTATGGCCCGAGGGGAACGACGGCGAGGTGGGGGAACGTTCGAGGCGGCGGGCGATCGGGATGGACGTGTGCGCCGGGCGGTCGCCGCCGATCAGCCGCTTGCCGATCACGTTGGCCGAGAGACTCGCGAGGCCGAGGGACGCGAGCCCGCGCACGGCGGCTCGCGGACGCCCCAGGACCAGCAGCGCGGCGGCTACGGCGAACCAGAGCTTGCCGTGGTTGGCGGCCCGGGTCATGCCGCGCCAGAACCCGTCGGACGCAGCCCCCGTGGTGCGGGCGTTGATGCGTGCGGCGACCCGCGCATCCATTCGTTTCAGGCGGGCGGGGAGCGGGATGCGCCGGTGCGGTCGATGACGGGAGGCGGCCATGTCGTCAATGTACGCCGACGCGCACGGGGGCCGGCCGCCCACGCTTGCCCGCACGGGCGATAGGATCGACGGCGTGAGCACGCACGTCATCTCCCAGCCCAACGATCCCCAGGCCGTCGTCCCCGGCAGCGACGAGCACGGCTCGCTCGTCCGCAGCCTCAGCACGACCCTGCCGAGCGCTCTCGGCAACCTGCTCGCCACCATCGTGGTGCTGGTGTCGCTCGTGCTCGGGATCTGGAGCCTCGTGGCGACCTGGTCCGGCCACGCCGGCTCCTTCCTCCCCTTCTTCCAGGTCACCGTCGCGGCGACCGTCGTGTCGTTGAACGCGCTGTACGCGCGGCGCACCTTCAGCTACGTGATCACGCTCATCGGCGCGATCCTCTGGCTCTGGGTCTCCGTGATGCCGCTCCTGCCGTTCTTCCAGGTGCTGCTGCAGGCCATCACCGTGGTGATCCTGCTGGGCGGCGTGGTGTTCTCGACCGCGGCCGTGCGCCTCAGCAAGCAGCCCCGGTTCTGACCGGCGCGGGCGAGGTCGCCGGGCGAGACCGCCCCGCGAGGACGCCCCGCGCTCAGCTCTCCCGCACCACCTGATCGGCGCGCTTGTCCGGGCGAAGTCCTCGCCACGACGGCTGGCGCAGCCTCCCGGGCCCCGTCCACTCGGCGAACTCCACCTCGCCGACGAGCTCCGGCCGCACCCAGTGCGCGCCGCGCGCATCCGCCGTCGGCACGCCCTCCATCGGGCTGTTCTTCACCGCGTACTCGCCCAGCTTGGCCAGTAGGTCGTCCAGCACCCGGTCGGTGAACCCGGTCCCGACTTTGCCGACATAGCGGAGCGTGTAGCCGTCCGGGATCCCGAGCAGGAGGGCGCCGATGGTGTTCGCGCGGCGGCCGTTGCCCGGAGTCCAGCCGCCGATGACCACCTCCTGCGTCTGGTGGTGCTTGATCTTGATCCACGCCCTACTGCGTCGCCCCACGGAATACGTGCTGTCCCGGCGCTTCGCCATCACGCCTTCGAGCCCCAGTTGCCTGCTGGACTCGATCGCGTGATCGAGGTCGCCGTCGAACGCGGGAGGCACCTGGACCGGGTCGTTGGAGCCCGGCCGCAGAAGGTCGAGGAGCAGCTCCCTGCGCGCGTCGTACGGGTCACGGGTGTGCTTCCGCCCATCCACTTCGAGCACGTCGAACACGAGGTAGTGCGCGGGCGCCCGCTTGAGCGCGGATTGTACGTCGCCCGGCTGGGTCAGGCCCATCCGCGTCTGCAGCAGGCCGAAGTCGGGCCGCCCCTGCGGGTTGAGGGTGACGATCTCCCCGTCGAGGACGAGGTCGTGCGAGCCGGCGAGGTCGACGAGCCCGCCGAGGTCGGGATAGGTCCCGGTCACGTCGTTCCCGTTGCGCGTGGTGAGGCGGAGCCTGCCCCGGCGCACCTCGGCGACGGCGCGGATGCCGTCCCACTTCATCTCGAACGCCCAGTCGCCTTCGTCGGTCACGTCCGCCTCCGAGCCCAGCGTGGCGAGCATGGGGGAGACCGGGTCGCCTGTGATCGCGGGCCCCGGCGTCTGCGGTTCGGATGCGCGGGATGGCGTGGATGCGCGGGACGCGGGCGATACTGCCGCTCGATCCCCGCCGTCCGCCTCCGTCTTCATCAGGTGGATGAGCCAGTTCTTCTCGTCGCCGTCGCGTCCCGTGCGGATCAGCGCGAACTTCCTCGGCGCCCCGCCGAGCCCGCCGTCGGGCTGACCGTGGAGCGTCGCGATCACCTCGTCGTCGCGCCACTTCTCCAGTTCGTACTCGCCGTGGTCCCAGATGTCGACATGGCCTGCGCCGTACTCGCCGTGCGGGATGTCGCCGGCGAAACTCCCATACTCCAGCGGATGGTCCTCGGTGTGGACCGCGAGGTGGTTCTGCTTCGTATCGGTGGGGGTGCCTTTGGGTAGGGCCCAGCTGACCAGCACGCCGTCGTTCTCCAGCCGGAAGTCCCAGTGCAGCCGGCGGGCGTGGTGCTCCTGGATGACGAACGAGCGTCCCTCGCCGGCGTCCGGCCGGTCCTCGGGCACGGGTTCGGGAGTCCTGCTCGCGTCGCGCATCGAGCGGTAGGTGGCCAGCCGATCGGGTTTGGACGCATGTCCGGCGTGCCCGCCGTGGCCGGCGTACAACTCGGCCAGCGGGTCGCCGCGCCGCTTCAGCCGCTCCATCACCTCCCGGTACTCGAGGTTTCGCAGGTCCTTGGATGCGAGCTCCCGCCACGTCCGGGGGGCTGCGACCGTGGGCTGGAAGCGACCGCGCAGCGAGTACGGCGCGATCGTGGTCTTCGCACCGTTGTTCTGGCTCCAGTCGACGAGCACCTTGCCGGCGCGCAGGGACTTCTTCATGTCGCTGACGATGAGATCGGGATGGTCCGCCTCCAGCGCGCGCGCCAGTTCGTGCGCGACCGCCGAGATCTGGTCGCTGGTCTGCGAGCCGTCGAGCGCCGCATAGAGGTGGATTCCCTTGGACCCGGAGGTGACCGGCATCGGGTTCAGCCCCATGTCGGTGAGGATGGCGCGGGCCAGCCGGGCGACCTCGGCGCACTCCGTGAGCTGCACGCCCTCGCCGGGATCGAGATCGAGCACCAGCCGGTCCGGATTCTGCCGTTCCCCGCCCGGCGCCACCTTCCACTGCGGCACGTGGATCTCGAGCGAGGCGATCTGTGCCAGCCAGATCAGCGTGGCCCGGTCATTCACCAGCGGGTACGTCTTCGGACCGGACGAGTGCTGGATCGTCGCCTGCCGCACCCACTCGGGCGTGGAGGCCGGGTCGAGGTCCTTCTGGAAGAACACCGAGCCGGGGTCGTCGGGGGTCCCCACCCCGTGCACCCACCGTTTCCGGGTGGCGATCCGGTCGCGGACGTACGGGATCATCGCGTCGGCAACGGCGTTGTAGTACCCGAAGATGTCCGCTTTCGTCGTCCCGGTCTCCGGGTACATGACCTTGTCGAGGTTGGTCAGCTTCAGGCGACGGCCGTCGATCTCGACGACCTCGGTGTCATGCGCGGCCATGCCATCACCGTAAGCCCTCCGTGCATTCCCTGGTCACTCCTTGAAAATGAGCGCATCCCCGGACACGATGGGCACATGAGGGCCATTTGGACGGGCGCCATCACCTTCGGGCTCGTGAACGTGCCGGTGAAGGTGTACAGCGCAACCGAGGATCACGACGTCCCGCTGCACCAGGTGCACGACGCGGACGGCGGCCGCATCCGCTATCAGCGCCGCTGCGAGATCGACGGCAAGGTCATCCCGTACGAGCACATCGTGACGGCCTACGACGACGGGGAGCGCACCGTGATCCTCTCCGCCGAGGACCTCGCCTCGCTGCCGGCGGAGCGGAGCCGCGAGATCGACGTCGTCGAGTTCGTGCCGAACGACCAGCTCGACCCTCTCATGTTCGATCGCAGCTACTACCTGGAGCCGGACTCGAAGTCCCTCAAGGCGTACGCGCTGCTGCGCAAGACGCTCGAGGATGAGGAGCGCACGGCCATCGTGGAGTTCGCCCTCCGCCAGAAGACCCGGCTCGGCGCGCTGCGCGTCCGGGGCAACGTGCTGGTGCTGCAGACGCTGCTGTGGCACGACGAGATCCGCGCGGCCGACTTCCCTGCCCTGGAGCAGTCGCCGCGCGTCACCGATCGCGAACTGCAGCTCTCGAGCGCCCTGATGGAGAGCTTCGCCGGCGACTTCGAACCCGAGAAGTTCAGCGACGAGTACCAGGAGGAGCTCCGCAAGCTCATCGATGCGAAGCTCGAGCAGGGCGAGAGCGTGGACACCGCGGCCACCTTCGGTGAGGAGCCGGAGAAGAAGGGCGGAGGCGAGGTCATCGATCTGATGGAGGCGCTGCAGCGCAGCGTGGAGCGGAGCCGTTCGTCGAAGTCGGGCTCGTCGGGCGCGGAGAAGAAGCCGGCCGCCAAGTCCACGGCGTCGAAGTCCACCGCGTCCAAGTCCACGGCGTCCAAGTCGACCGCCGCGAAGTCGACCGCATCCACGTCGGCCGCGTCCGCCTCCACCGCGCGGAAGGCGGCGCCCAAGAAGTCCGCGAAGAAGCCTGCGTGACGCGCCTGCGGCGCAGCAACCCGTCCGGACCCGGCTACCACCGCAGGATCACCGACGCAGGTCCGGTCTACGAGGACGAAGCGGGCAACAGGATCGTCGATGAACGCGAACTGGAGCGCATCCGCTCGCTCGTCATCCCTCCCGCGTGGAAGGACGTGTGGATCTCGCCCGACGCCCGCGGGCACATCCAGGCCGTTGGCACCGACCAGGCGGGCCGCCGGCAGTACCGCTACCACGACGCCTGGCGGCTGCATCAGGACCGCCTCAAGTTCGATCGGGCGGCACTGCTGGCGGAGACACTGCCGTCGGCGCGCCGGAAGGTGACGATGGACCTGCGGGAGGAGGGGTTCGGACGGGACCGCATCCTGGCCGCGGCGTTCCGCATCATCGACTTGGGCAGCGTCCGGATCGGCAGCGAGGAGTACCTGCACGCGAACGGCAGCCGGGGACTGACGACGCTGCTCTGCCGGCACGCCCGCATCGACGCGGACGAGATCACCCTGACCTTCCCCGCCAAGTCGGCGCAGAAGTGGACCAGCACGATCACAGATCCGGACCTGGCGGAGCTTCTGCGTCAGATCCAGGCGCTGCGCGGGCCCCGGTCGCGCCTGCTGTCCTGGAAGAACTCGACCTGGCACACCATCCGTCCGGCCTCCCTCAACGAGTACATCCGCCGGCAGACGCGCGGGGAGTTCACGGCGAAGGACTTCCGGACGCTGCACGGCACGATCGTCGCGGCGCAGGCGCTCGCCGAACTCGGCGTCGCAGGCACCGACGGGCAGCGGAAGAAGCGGATCGTCACCGCGGTCAACGAGGCCGCTGCAGCCCTGGGCAACACACCGGCGATCGCGCGCAACAGCTACATCGATCCGCGTGTCTTCGACCGCTACCGCAACGGCGAGGTCATCGACATCTCGGGTGGCCGTGCGCCCGAGCCGGCCTTGCTGGAGCTTCTCTCTGCGAGCTGACGGCGAACCGACGGCCACCGTCACATCCGAACAACCTGTGTATTTTGTGGCGACACTTGACAAATCGCCTGGGGCACCCTACCTCAGACGACTAGCGTACCCCGGCTTCCAGTGTCAACCCCTTGTCGGGGGACAGGGTGTGCTGCCTATCGTTGTTCACGACCTCCTCTCCGTGAGGGGCTGAGGCCGCAGGAGTGAGAGCACCAACGATGGCTGTGCCCGTATGAAGACGGGCTGATGGGATGACACGATGACTACTCTCGAAGTGACCAATGACCCGGTCAGGGACTACCTGAACTCGATCGGGCGGACGCGTCTGCTGACGGCCGACGAAGAAGTGGCTCTGGCCAAGAGGATCGAAGTGGGAGTGCTCGCCGGTGAGCGTCTCTCGATCCGTCCCAACCTGACCCCCCGTGAGAAGCGCGAACTGCAGTACCTGGCCGACGATGGCAAGCGTGCGTTCGAGCGCTTCATCGAGGCCAACCTGCGCCTGGTGGTCAGCATCGCCAAGCGCTACGCCGGCCGCGGCCTTCCGGTGATGGACCTGATCCAGGAGGGCAACCTGGGGTTGGTGCGCGCGGTGGAGAAGTTCGATTACCGCACAGGCAACAAGTTCTCCACGTACGCCACCTGGTGGATCCGCCAGTCGATCCTCCGGGGGATCGCGGACACCGCGCGGCTGATCCGCATCCCCGTGCACACGGTCGAGAAGATCGACAAGCTGGACCGCATCCGGCGCGACCTGGGCGGCGAGCTCGGCCGCACCCCCACGCTGGAGGAGATGGCCGAGGCGTCGAACCTCGACCCGGCGGAAGTCCACAAGCTGCAGATGAGCGACTCCGAGACGGTGTCGCTGGCGGTTCCCGTGGGCGAGAACGAGGGCGCGGAGCTGGGCGATCTGATCGAGGACGGCGACTTCGCCGGGCCGCCGGAAGCGGTCGAGGTGGAGTTCCGTCACCGCGATCTGGAGGATCGCCTCCGGGAGCTGCCGCCGCGCGACGCCAAGGTGGTGCGCATGCGCTTCGGCCTCGACGGACAGAAGCCGATGACTCTGGATGAGGTCGGCGAGGTCTACGGGATCACCCGCGAGCGGGTCCGCCAGCTGGAGACCCGCAGCCTCAAGCGTCTCCGCTGCCCTGAGTTGCTCGAGTACCTGCGCTGAGGCGCTGACGACGAGGACCTCGCACCCAACGGTGCGGGGTCCTTTTCGTTGCGTCCGATCGTTGCCGCGCGGCTACCGCTGCGGCTGCGCTCAGCGGCCGGGAGGCGAGTCCGCATCCACCTCGTCGGCACCGAGCGCACCGATCTCCTCGGTCAGCTGCAGGCCCTGCGCGCTGTTGGAGGACATGGTGAGCTGCTCGAGCCACGTCTTGTTGATGCGCGGATGACGCCCGCCGCTGTAACGGAACAGCAGTGGAATGGCCGGGTCGATCCAGATCGCGCTGCGTCCGTCCCCGACGCCCTGCTCATCTCGCCACGAGAAGAAGAAGCCTTCTTTGCGTCGGAGCTTCAACCCGATCACGATCTGCAGGTGCGCAAGGACGCGGTCCTCGAAACCGATCTCCGTGGTTCCCCCATAGATGAGCTTGCCCATTCCAGCAACGTACAGGACGTTCGGTCTGTCGAGCCATCCGGCCGGGCATGGATGTTCGCTAGGGCCGGGGCGGCAGCTCCTGCAGGCTCCACGCATTGCCGTCCGGGTCCGTGAATTCGACGAAACGTCCCCACGCGAGCTCGGCCACGCCGCGCGCCTCCACGCCGTGCTCGGTCAGGTGCGCGAGTGCGTCGTCCGCGTTCGGGACCACGATCTGCAGGCCTTTCATGGTGCCGGGCGTCATGTCCGTGATGCCTTGCCCGATCGCGATCGAGCAGGCCGATCCGGGAGGCGTGATCTGGACGAAGCGGAGCTCGGGCGAGACCCGCTGGTCGTGGTCGGCGTTCCAGCCCAGCGCATCCACATAGAAGGCTTTCGCACGTTCGACGTCGGTGACGGGGACGGTGATGAGCT
Organism: Leifsonia sp. HAY1-4F; assembly: GCF_056755275.1. NCBI lineage: Bacteria > Bacillati > Actinomycetota > Actinomycetes > Micrococcales > Microbacteriaceae > Leifsonia > Leifsonia sp. HAY1-4F. The sequence continues at coordinate 3,715 of NZ_JBNDHX010000072.1, read as the reverse complement.
CGACGCGCCAGTCGCTGATGGTCATGATGTTCCACCTTTCGTGTTCGGTTGCTTCGAGCATAGGGAGGCATGCGGTCAGTTTCCGGCCGCAATTCGAATTGGGCCATTTTTGTGGATAAGCACGCTACTGTCAGAAATCCGACCACCGTGTACCGAAAGCGAACACCGAGCGATGAGCGATTCTCCGGCCTCGCCCAGCCCGTATGAGGTGCTCGGCGTCCGCTCGGACGTCAGCCACGACGACCTTCGTCGCGCCTACCGCCGGCTCCTGCGCGAAACCCACCCCGACACGGGAGGGACCGCCGCGGCGTTCCAGGCGGTCCAGCAGGCCTGGGAGCTCGTCGGCGACCCGGACGACCGTGCCCGCTACGACCGCGGCGAGAGCATCACGGTGGATGCCGTCTCCGGCGAGTCGGCCTCCGGCGGCTTCAGCGCGACCTTCCACGCAGGACGCCCGTCGCAACGGGGTGCGAACGTCCGCGCACGCAGCTACGGACATCCCGGCGGCCGCTCCCGCGAGCGCTTCCTCACTCTGATGCGCGAGTGGATGGGGCGTGGCACCGACGACCGGGACCCGTACGATCCGGGGCTCGTGCGGTCGGCTCCCCGCGAGATCCGCCAGCTGCTCGCCGTCGCCCTCGCCGAGGAGGCGACGGCCCGCGCGGTCACCGGGCTCGGGATCGGCTTCACGCTCTGGAACGACGTGGCGGTCCATCCGTCCTCCGCTGAGAAGCTGGACCACATCGTGCTCGGGCCGGCCGGGCTCTTCGCCATCCGCTCGGCCGACTGGGGCGGGCCCGTCAAACTCGCCAAGGGCGAGGTCGTCGGGGAGGGCATAGCGCCCGGCGATGCGCCGTTCCACGACCTGTACCACTCGGCCAGGACCTTCGGACGACGGGCGGGGGTCCGCTTCACCGGATACATCGTCGTGGTGCCTGACGGCGACCTGGAGCTCCCGTTCGACGTGGTGCGCCGGGGCCGGCTGGCCGGTTCGATGCTGGTGCGCCGCTCCCTTCTGCCCCGCGTGCTGCGCGACGGTGCGAACGCCGCCGGCCGGGAGAGCGTCGACCGTGCGTTCGAGCTGCGCACCCGGTTGCAGGAGGCCGTGCGCTTCGTTTGAGCGCGCGAGGGGTTCCTCCCGGTCCTCCTCCACAGAACCCCGTTGTCCACAGCTTCGGATTCCCTATAGACACGGCTCGACGGTCACGAGCAGAGTGGACGCTATGGTCACCCCACTCGATATCTTCTCCGGCTTCAGCGTGGATGACGTCCCCGCCGCCAAGTCCTTCTACGCCGACACCCTCGGCCTCACGGTGTCCGACGGCCCCATGGGCAACCTCGACCTCGAGCTGCCCTCCGGCGGTCACGTCTTCGTCTACCCGAAGGCCGACCATGTCCCGGCGACGTTCACCATCCTGAACCTGGTCGTCGCCGACATCGATGAGGCGGTCGACGACCTCAACGCGAAGGGTGTGGTCACGCGGATCTATGACGATCCCTCGCTGCCGACCGACGAGAAGGGGATCGCCCGCGGCCGCTCGGCGGATCGCGGGCCCGACATCGCCTGGTTCCGCGACCCGGCGGGGAACGTGCTCTCGGTGCTGCAGCCCTGACGGGGCGCGGCGAGCCTCCAGAAGGATTCCGGCGCTCCCGGCGGCCATCCGGGGTTCTAGGATGTGCACGTGGAGCCCTTCGTCGTCTGCCTCTGGATCCTCGTCGCGGCCTGCATCCTCACCTGGGTGTTGTCCCTCGTCACCGGCGAGCACTCCTGGGTGGACCGCATCTGGTCGATCATCCCGGTCGTCTACGTGTGGGTCTTCGCCCTCGCGGCGGGCCTGGGCAACCCGCGCCTCACCCTCATGGCCGTGCTCGTCACCTTCTGGGGTGCGCGGCTGACGTTCAACTTCGCGCGCAAGGGCGGCTACGCGCCGGGCGGCGAGGACTACCGCTGGCAGGTGCTTCGTGCACGGATGACCCCCGGGGCCTTCCACGCGTTCAACCTGTTCTTCATCGTGATCTACCAGAACGTGCTGCTCCTCCTCATCGCGCTGCCCGCCTGGACCGCGTATCAGCACCGGGCGCCGCTCGACCCGTCGGATGTGGTGCTGGCCGCGGTCTTCCTGGCGTTCCTGACCGGCGAGACGATCGCCGACCAGCAGCAGTGGCGCTTCCACCAATGGAAGAAGGCCGAGACGGCGGCCGGCAGGATGCCGTCGCCCCGCTTCCTGCAATCGGGACTGTTCCGCTTCTCCCGTCACCCGAACTTCTTCTTCGAGCAGGCCCAGTGGTGGGTGCTGTTCCTGTTCGGCTGCGTCGCCGCGGGATCCGTCCTGCAGTGGACGGTCATCGGCCCGCTGCTGCTGACCGGGCTGTTCATCGGCTCGACCGTCTTCACGGAGAGCATCACGCGCTCCCGCTACCCGGAGTACGCCCAGTACCAGGCGCGCACGTCGCCCGTCGTGCCGTGGTTCCCGCGGCACGCGACGGCCGAGCCGACCCATTCCGGCTGAGCCGGGCTACGGTGGAAGCATGTCGTGCATCCGGTTCAACACTCCCGCACAGCGACGAGCCATGCGGGATCATCGGCCGGCGATGCTCTCCGCGGAGGAGGCCGCCGCGCTCCATCCGGCACCCGAGGTGACCGAGAGCAAGGTGCGCCGCCTCCGGCTGCTCGCCGCCGATCCCAACCCGAAGATCCGGGAGGCGGTCGCCAGCAGTTACCACACGCCGGCGGACGTCATCGCGGCGCTGGCGAAGGACCCGGACGACGGCGTCCGCGGCTGCGTGGCCAAGAACGAGGCGACGCCCTGCGATCTCCTGCGGGAGCTCGCCGACGACCGCTCCGAGACGGTGCGCGGGTGGGTCGCCGTCAACTACTTCGTTCCGGCGGATGTGATGGAGAAGCTCGCCTCCGACCGCAGCCGCACCGTGCGCAGCCTGGTGAAGTGGAAGGCGTCGCTGGCCGCAGAGGACCAGGCGGCGAACGGGAACGCCGCATCCGCGGTGGTCTGACATGCCCGGCACGACCCAGCAGGCGGGACCCACCAGCGTCCGGGTCGACTCCTGGTCCTGGGCGGTCCGGCTGTTCAAGACGCGATCTGCAGCGTCCGACGCCTGCAAGGCCGGGCACCTGAAGGTGAACGGCGACCGCGCCAAGCCCGCGCAGCCGGTCAAGGTGGGGGATGAGGTGCGCGCCTTCGCCGGAGGTGTCGAGCACATCTACATCGCGCGGCGCCTCATCACGAAGCGCGTCTCCGCAGCCGTGGCCGCCGACTGCTTCGAGGACCGCACCCCGCCGCCTCCACCCCGGACCGAGACTCCCGCGACGGTCGTGCGCGAACGCGGAGCGGGCCGGCCGACCAAACGGGAGCGCCGGCTGCTGGAACAGCTGCGGGGCCGCTGATGGCGCTCGCGCGCATCGGCATCTCGGGCTGGACCTACGCACCATGGCGTGGCGTCTTCTACCCGCCGAAGCTGCCCCACCGGAGGGAGCTGGAGTACGCCTCAGATCGGCTCGACTCGATCGAGATCAACGGCAGCTTCTACTCGCTGCAGCGGCCGACCAGCTACCGGATGTGGGCCGAGCTCACACCCGCGGAGTTCGTCTTCTCGGTCAAAGGCGGCCGCTACATCACGCACATCCTCCGCCTGAAGAACGCGCGAACGGCCGTCGCCAACTTCTTCGCGTCCGGCGTGCTGGCCCTCGGTCCGAAAC
>NZ_JBNDHX010000071.1:0-19676 GCF_056755275.1 Leifsonia sp. HAY1-4F | reverse complement strand
GTTGTAGACGCAGGCGACCTGCGTGTTGTCGTACACCTTGGCCTTCGCTGCGATGTACGCCTCAAGCGACCCATGCCAGTCCAGGTGGTCCTCGGCGATGTTGAGGCACGCGGCCGAGAACGGCGAGAGCTCGCCGCCGGCGTTGCGGTTCACCCAGTGCAGCTGGTAGCTGGAGAGTTCCACGACGAGCACGTCGAAGCCCTCCGGGTCGCGGATGGCGTCGAGCACCGGGACGCCGATGTTGCCGCACGGCGCGACCCGGTTGTCGCCGGCGAGGATCATCGTCGCGGTCAGCTGCACCGTCGTCGTCTTGCCGTTGGTGCCCGTGACGCAGATCCAGTCGGCCGGGCCGTCGGCGCCGTCCGGGCGGGCGACCTTGTCGCGCAGGCGCCAGGCGAGCTCGATGTCCCCCCAGACCGCGGTGCCGCGGCTCTGGGCCCAGACGAGCAGCGGGTGGTCCCACTGGAATCCAGGGGACGCGATGACGAGATCCGGGTCGAACGCGACCAGTCGCTCGGGCGCAGCATTCAAATCGGCCTGCTCCACGAGCTCGGCGCCGATGACCTCGAGCAGCATCCGCCGCTCCTCGTCCGCCTTCGCCGCAACGACGAGCACGTCGGCACCCAGTTCGGCGAGCGTGTCGGCGACGGAGAATCCCGTGACGCCGAGTCCGTAGACGGCCACGCGCAGCCCGCTCCAGTCGGCGTGCCAGCTGGTCAGTCCCGCGAGCCGCTCGGCGGTCCGGTCTGCCGGGGGCGTGCCGGGGTCCCGCGAGTCGGTCATGTCGCCAGCCACTCCAGGTAGAAGGAGCCGACGCCCGCGGCCACCAGCAGCCCGCCGATGATCCAGAACCGCACAACGACCGTCACCTCCGCCCATCCCTTGAGCTCGAAGTGATGGTGGATGGGACTCATCAGGAAGATGCGTTTGCCGTGCGTCAGCTTGAAGTACGCGCGCTGCACGATCACCGAGCCCGCCTCGATGACGAACAGTCCGCCGATGAGGATGAGCAGGAGCTCCGTGCGGCTCAGGATCGCGAGGGCCGCGACGGCGCCGCCGAGGGCCAGGGAGCCGGTGTCGCCGAGGAAGATCTGGGCGGGCGACGTGTTCCACCACAGGAACCCGACGACGGCTCCGACGATGGCCGTCGCGACGACGGCCAGGTCGAACGGGTCGCGCACGTCGTAGCACTTGGCGACGTTCTCGGGATTGAGGGTCACGCTCGTGCACGACTGGATCGACTGCCAGAAGCCGATGATGATGTACGCGCCGACGGCGAGGATCGACGCGCCCGAGGCGAGCCCGTCCAGTCCGTCGGTCACGTTGACGCCGTTCGAGGTCGCCGCCACGATGAAGTTGATCCAGATGAGGTAAAGGCCGTAGCCGACGAGGACCCCGATGACGCCGAACTTCGTGATCGAGCCGAAGTCGAGGACCGGGATGTCGCGGATGACCGAGACGCTCATCGACGCCGGCGTGTAGTCGTGGCCGTTCGGGAACCGGATGGCGAGGAACGCCCAGACGCTCGCCACGATCACCTGACCGGCGACCTTCGCCCAGCCGGTGAGGCCGAGGCTCCGCTCCCGTCGGGTCTTGAGGAAGTCGTCGACGAAGCCGACCACGCCGAGCCCCACCATCAGCAGCAGCACCAGCAGGGCAGAGACGCTGGTCTCATCCCCGGTGAGCAGCAGTGCGGTGAAGTAGCCGAACAGCGTACCGAGGATGACGACGATGCCGCCCATCGTCGCGGTGCCGCGCTTGGCGTGATGACTCTGCGGGCCGTCGTCCCGGATGAACTGCCCCCACTGCAGGCGGCGGAACAGCCGGATGAAGAGCGGCGTCAGGAACAGCGTGAACGCCATCGACAGCGCACCGGAGGTCAGCAGGGCTTTCACGAGAAGAATTCTCCCAGTCGGTCGCCCAGCAACCGGAGTCCCGCCGAGTTCGACGACTTCACGAGCACCGTGTCCCCGGCGCGCAGCGCGCCCGCCAGGTGCTCGAAGGCGGCGTCCTGCGAGTCGAAGAAGATCGACTCGCCGTCCCACGAGCCCTCTTTGATCGCGGAGAGGTGCATCCGCCGGGCGCCGGGCCCCACGACGACCAGCTGGTCGATGCCGAGGCGGACGGCGAGCAGACCGACGCGGTCGTGCTCCTCGCCCGAGAACTCGCCCAGCTCGCTCATCTCGCCGAGCACCGCGACCGTCCGGCCGGGCGGCTCCGAGATCTGGGCGAGCGTCCTGAGGGCAGCGGACATCGAATCCGGGCTGGCGTTGTAGGCGTCGTTGATGACGGTCACCGCGCTTCCGCCCAGCACCTCCATCCGCCAGCGCTCCGCCGTCTTGACGGACTGCAGCGCCGCGACGATGAGATCGATGCCGACGTCGAGGACGTGCGCGGAGGCCGCGGCGGCCAGCGCGTTCATCACGTGGTGCTCGCCGAGCACCTGGAACCGGACCGGACGCGACTGACCGTCCGGCAGGTGGAGCGTGAACGAGGTGCCGCGGCGGTCGGAGACCACGTCGGTCGCGCGCACGTCGGCCCGCTCGTCCAGTCCGAACCACAGCACGCGGGCGACGGTCTTGTCCGCCATCGTGCGCACGCGCGCATCGTCGATGTTGAGCACGGCGACGTCCGACTCCAAGAGGTCCGTCACCATCTCGGACTTCGCGAGCAGGGTCTTCTCGATGCCGCCGAACTCGCCGGCGTGCGCCAGCCCGACCTTGAGCACCACGCCGACGTCCGGGCGCGCCATCCGCACCAGGCGGGCGATCTCGCCGATGCCGCTCGCGCCCATCTCGGCGACGAGGAACTGCGTCTCCTCGTCCACCTGCAGCATGGTCACCGGGGCGCCGACCTCGTTGTTGAACGAGGCGCGCGGCGCGATGGTCGGCCCGACCTGCTCCAGGACAGCGCGCAGCAGGTTCTTGGTGGTGGTCTTCCCGTTGGAGCCGGTGATCCCGACGATCTTCAGCCGCCCGAGCGAGCGCACGCGGGCGATCACCTCGGTGGCGAGGTCGCCGAGGGCCGCGACCGTGTCCTCGACCAGCAGCTGCGGGACAGGCAGGTCGAGTGGATGGTCGACCACGACGAGCGCGGCGCCCGCCTCCGCCGCCTGCGGGGCGAACAGGTGGCCGTCCGTGAACTCGCCCGGCTTGGCGAAGAACAGCGAGCCGGGGACGACCTCGCGCGAATCCGTCGTCGACTCACCGGCGACCTGCGTCGCGGGTGTCGCGCCCGTCCCGTCGAGCAGCAGCGTGCCGCGGGTGGCCGCGGCGACCTCGGCCAGCGTGAGAGCGATCATCTACAGCCACCCCGCCTCTCGGAGCGCGAGGCGGACGTCCTCGCGTGCGGAGTAGGGCAGCCGCTGTCCGGCGACCTCCTGGTAGTCCTCGTGGCCGGGGCCGGCGTACAGCACGACGTCTCCTTCTCCGGCCAGCGAGAGCGCGGTGCGGAAGGCCGCGCGCGGGTCCGGGATCTCGTACAGCTCGAGGTCGGGCACGGCCGAGCGCGCCCCCTCGAGCAGGGCGGTGCGGATGCTCGCCGGGTCCTCGAAGCGGGGGTGGAAGTCGGTGATGACGACCGCATCCGAGCCGCGGGCCGCGATCGCGCCCATGTCCGTCCGCTTGGTGGTGTCGCGGTCGCCGTCGGCTCCGAACACCATGACGACGCGTCCCTCCGTCACCTTGCGCAGCGCGCTCAGCGTCGAGAGGAAGGCGTCGGGGCTGTGGCCGTAGTCGATGAAGACCACGGGACCGCGCTCGCCCGAGAGGCGCTCGGCGCGACCCGGGATGTACGCGTCGATGCCGCCGTCGCGCTCCAGTGCTGCGCCGATCGCGTCGAGGTCGTAGCCGGACTCGACCAGCATGACGATGGCCAGGGCGGCGTTCGCCGCGTTGTAGGCGCCGAGCAGCGGGATGCGCGTCTCGAGCCGGCGGCCGTCCGGGCCTTCCAGTGCGAAGGCCGTGTGGGTGATGGTCTCCTCGAGCACAGTGAGCATCCACTCGGCGTCCGACCCGGGCGAGGTGGAGAGGGTGGCGACCGGGATGCGCGACTGCTCCACGAGCCGGCGCCCCCAGTCGGAGTCGACGGTGACGACGCCGCGACGTGCGCGGTCGGGCTGGAAGAGCTCCAGCTTGGCGGCGAAGTAGTCGTCCATCGCCGTGTAGTCGTCGAGGTGATCGTGGCTCAGGTTGGTGAACCCGACGACGTCGAAGACGATCCCGTCGACGCGATGACGGCTCAGCGCCTGCGCCGACACTTCGACGGCGACGGCGCGGACGCCCTCCTCGCGCATTCGCGCCAGCAGGGCGTGCAGCTCGCTCGCCTCCGGGGTGGTCAGCTTGCTCGTGATGGCGGTGTCGCCGATGCGCCGCTCGGCGGTCGAGCTGAGGCCGGAGACCACGCCGAGCTGGCCGAGGATGGCGTTCAGCAGATACACGACGCTGGTCTTGCCGTTGGTGCCGGTGACGCCGAAGAGGGTCGCCGAGTTCTCCTCGGTGCGGTAGATCCAGGCGGAGACGGCGCCGAGCGCCGCGCGGGGGTCTGGCGTGACGATGACCGGCAGTCCGGAGTCTGCGGCGAGTTCCGCGCCCTCCTCGTCGGTGAGGACGGCGACCGCTCCCGCCTCGGCCGCGGAGGCCGCGTAGGCGGCGCCGTGCGCGTTGCGTCCCGGCACCCCGATGTACAGGTCGCCCGGTTCGACGACGGAGCTCGCGAGGGCAGCACCGGTCACCTCGACACCGTCGAGGTCGCCGCGGGCGTCGAGCCCGAACTCAGCGACCAGCTGGGCGAGCGGGCGGGCGACGGGATGCTCGGGGCGCAGGGACGAGGGCGCCGGTCCTGTCACGAGGCTCACTTTCCGTAGACGGTGTCTTCAGTAGTATGGGGGATAGTCGGCCGGGCTGGACGTGGAGGGCTTCACCCGGTAGGTCTTCAGCACCTGACTCATGATCGTGTGGAACAGCGGAGCGGCAGCTGCCGACGAAGTAATGGTAGTCGGGTATCCGAGGTTGACCGAAACGACGTACTGCGGATCGTCCACCGGGGCGACGCCCATCACCGACACGTAGTACGAGGGCAGATAGCCGCCCTTCCCGTCCGGCTGCTGGGCCGTTCCGGTCTTCGCGGCGACGCGGTAACCGGGGATCTGCAGCTGCTTCTTGAGCTCGCCCGAGGTGACCACCGACTCCATCATCCCGAGGGTGGTGGCAGCCGCTTGAGGCGACACCACCTGGGTCGGCTTCGTGGTCGGGACGTCGGTCACACTGCCGTCCGGGTGCTGGCATCCCTCGACCATCGAGAGCGGGATGCGGGTGCCGCCGTTCGCGAGCGCCTGGTACGCGTCGACCATCTGCAGCTGGGTCGCCGACACGCCCTGACCGAACATCGTCGCGTACTTGGTCTGGTCGTCCCAGTCCTTGACCGGGTGCAGGATGCCGTCCGACTGGCCGGGGTAGGGCAGGCCGGTGGACTCGCCGATGCCGAACTTCTTCAGATAGTCGTAGCGGGTCTGGTCGGCGAGGCGACTGCCCAGCTGGGACATGCCGGTGTTGGAGGACATCATCAGGACGCCCGTGAGCGTCAACCGGAGAGGATCGTGGTAACCGGAGTCGTGCAGGTCCGCTCCGTTGCCGGACTTCCACTCGTACGGGGCGAGAACCTGGGTCGCGGGCGTCGCCTTGCCCTGGTCGATGAGCATGGATGCGGTCAGCGCCTTGAAGGTCGATCCGGGCTCGTACGGGTCGCTGAACAGCTTGAGCCCCCAGTACGACGGATCGGTCCCGTTGATGTTGTTGGGATCGAGCGCGGGCCACTGCGCGATGGCCTTGATCTTGCCGGTCTTCGCCTCCGCGACGGTGACGAATCCGAACTTCGAGCCGGTCGCGCCCACCTGCTGGGCCAGCGTCTGCTCGGCGAACCACTGCAGGTCGCTGTCGATGGTCAGCTTCAGCGTGCCGCCGTCCTTCGCCTCCTTCTGCACCACAGTGCTGCCCGGGATGGCGACGCCGTCCGCACCGCGCTGGTAGGTCTCCTCGCCGTTCTCGCCGGCCAGGCAGCCGTTCTCGCTCGCCTCCAGGCCCGCATTGCCGCCGTCCGACAGGAAGCCGACGAGGTTGCCGGCGACCGCTCCGTCCGGATAGCTCCTCGCCTGCTTCTTCGTGAACGTCAGCCACGGGTACGGCAGCTTGTCGAGCTTGTCGAAGGTGCCGACATCCATCCCGGATTTGATCAGGACGTACTGCGACTTCGGGTTCTGCTTGAGCGCTCCGTCGATCAGTGCGACGACGGCGTCGCCGCCCTGGCCGGTGATCGCACCGATCGCCGCCGCCGCTTTCACCAGTTTGTCCCGCCCGCCGGCGATCGCGTCCTTCGGCGACGCCGCCGCCGCGTACGTGTAGACGGTGGTGGCGAGGATGGACCCGCTCGCGTCGACGATGTCCCCGCGGTTGCCCAGCAGTGAGGTCGAGACCTCCTTGGCCTTCATCGAGTCCGACTGCAGGGCGTCCGCCCGGATCACTTGGATGTCGACGAGCTTGGCCCCGAGGATGCCGACGGCCGCCGCGACGGCGAGGACCGTCGCGGCGGTCCGCCGCCGCAGCATCTTCTTGCCGACCATGCGCGCGCCCCGTCCGTCGTCAGTGCGTCACCGGGGTCGGCAACGCTCCCTGCAACGGTACGGGCGGAGTGGTGGCGGCCGGGGTAGCGGCACCCGGACCTGTGGAATTCACAGGCTGCCCGCCCTGGGCCGTCGCCGGTGCCTTCGGCTGCGTCACCAGCGGGACTCCCGCGAGAAGCGCGTTGGGCACCAGGTTGCCCTGGGTGCCCGTCACCGTGCCGGCCGCGCCGTCCGCCGGCAGCGGCGCGCCGAGCACGGCCCCGTCGGAGAGCCGCAGGTACGCGGGACTGCTGTTGCTGACCATCCCGAGCGCGTTGGCGTTGGCGGCCAGGTTCTGCGGGGACGACACCCGGTTGAGGTCCTCCGACACGGCCTGGTACGACCGCTGGAGCTGCGCCTGCTTCGACTGCAGGGTGTTCAGCTGGTAGGCGCCCTGCGAGATCCCGATGCTCAGGAGCAGCTGCGCCACCACGACGGTGAGCAGCATCCCGACCGCGACGGCCGCGTACAGAGCGCGCGGCCGGGCCCTCCGCTGGGAGCGGGTGGACACCACTTCGAGGTGGGTGCGCTTGGGCTCCTCCACCGGTGCCGGGAGGGCCCCGCCGTGCCACAGCGCCGCCGGACGCTTGCGCGTGGGCTGCGAGATCGCCTCTGCCAGGTTGGTGCTCACGAGCCCCTCCTCATCTCATCCGTGTCGTGGTGTCGGCGGTGTTCGCGGGTCGTACCCGCTCGGCGGCGCGCAACCGCACCGATGTCGCGCGGGGGTTGGCGGCCTTCTCGTCCTCGTCGGCCAGTTCCGCGCCGCGGATGAGCAGCTTCAGCTCCGGACGGTGCTCCGGCAGCTCGACCGGAAGCCCGGCCGGGGCGCTCGAGACGGAGCGGGCCTGGAGTTCGCGCTTCACGATGCGGTCCTCCAGCGACTGGTAGGACTCCACGACGATGCGGCCGCCGACGGAGAGCGCGTCGATCGCCGCGGGGATCGCCCGCTGCAGAACGGACAGCTCCTGGTTGACTTCGATCCGCAGCGCCTGGAAGACCCGCTTCGCCGGGTGGCCCTGCCGCTGGACCGCCACCGGGGTGGCCTTGGTGATCAGATCGACGAGCTGGCCCGACCGCTCCAGCGGCTGCTTGTCACGGGCCTCCACGATGCGGGAGGCGTATCGCCCGGCCAGTCGCTCCTCCCCGTACTCGCGGAAGATCCGGCGGAGGTCGGCCTCGGAGTACTCGGCGATCACGGTGGCGGCGGTCAGTTCGCTGGTGGAGTCCATCCGCATGTCGAGCGGGGCATCCTTCGAGTACGAGAAGCCGCGCTCCACCCGGTCGAGCTGGAGCGAGGAGACACCGAGGTCGAAGAGGACGCCGTCGATCTGGAGGAAGCCCAGCCCCTCGATCGCCTCCCGGATGCCGTCGTAGACCGTGTGGACGAGGTGGACACGGTCGCCGAAGCGCTGCAGGCGCTCCCCCGCGATCGCCAGCGCCTCGGGATCGCGGTCGAGCCCGACCAGCGTGGCCTCCGGGAAGCGTTCGAGGACTCCGGCGGAGTGACCGCCCATCCCGAGGGTGGCGTCGACGAAGACAGCGCCGGGCTTCGTCAGAGCGGGGCCGAGCAGCTCGATGCAGCGATCGAGGAGGACGGGGGTGTGGATGCGGTCGTTTCCGGTGGAGTCTGTCATGGCTGTTCGGGACGGTCGCTGTGCCCCTGATTCCGGATCCCCATCCATCCCGACCTGACACCGGGGAAGTGGCGTCAGGGCGTATGGCTGGGAGTCGGGCGTCAGGGACGCGCGGTCAGAAGAGTCCCGGGATCACCTCCTCCTCCGTGTTCGCGAATGCTGCCTCCTGCTCGGCCAGGTAGGTCTCCCAGGCCTGTGCGTCCCAGATCTCCGCGCGGCTTCCCGCGCCGATCACGACCAGGTCGCGATCGAGTCCTGCATACGAGCGCAGCGCAGACGGGATGGTCACCCGGTTCTGCTTGTCCGGGACCTCGGCGCTCGCCCCCGAGAGGAAGACGCGCAGGTAGTCGCGGGCCTGCTTGCTCGTCACCGGCGCCTGACGGATCTTCTCGTGCAGCGCTTCGAACTCACGCTGCGAGAAGACGTAGACGCAGTGCTCCTGGCCGCGGGTGAGGACGAGGCCGGACGCGAGCTCGTCCCGGAACTTGGCCGGAAGGATGATGCGCCCCTTGTCGTCGAGTTTTGGGGCGTGCGTACCGAGGAACATCGGCTGCCACCCCCACTCTCCCGGCCCAGGTTGCGGTGTGGCTCCACTTTACTCCACTTCCATCCACAAAGTCATGCACTGTGGCCGTATTGCCCCGAAATGGGGGCGTCAAACCCCGGAATACTGCGGAAGTGCGGGGTGGAGGAAAGTGGAGCCCACGAGACGGAAGGTGGGCACGAAAAAGGGGCCGATCAGTGGATCGGCCCTTCGATGGAAGAACTGTGGAGCGGGGTGGAGGGGCTAGCCCTCTCCGCCGCCTTCGTTGCGCTTGTCCCAGCGGTCGTTCATGCGGTCCATGAAGCCGGCCTGAGCCCCGTGCGCCTTGGCGCCCTTCGGCTCCGCCGTTCCCGGCTCGACGGCCACTCGCTTACCCGGCGCGATGGCGACGAGGACCCCGGCGAACATCACCACGAAGCCCACGATGCCGACGACCGGCTGCTGGAAGTAGACGCCGGCGACCAGGACGGCCACACCGACGACGGCGAGCAGGATCCCGAGGACGATCGAACGGTAGGCAGGCCGAGCCCGCTTGCCCCCGACCTTTGCGACGAAATCTGCGTCATTCTGATAGAGACTGCGCTCCATCTCTTCGAGGAGGCGCTGCTCGTGTTCCGAAAGCGGCATCCGATTCCCCCTCTTTCTCGCGGGTTCGAGGCTTCAGTGAAGCCGATTGTAGTCTTGCGGGTCTGGCTAGGCTAGGCGTGTGTCTGAAAGCATCCGGTTCGTCGACCTCATCCAGTCAAGAATCGATGGATTCTTCGATACGCCTGCTTCTATTCTCGTCTCCATCGCCGATGAGCTCTCTCCCGTCGCGGCTTTCTCAAGGGATTTTCTCAGCGGCGGCAAGCGATTCCGGGCCCTTTTCTGCTTCTGGGGCTGGCAGGCCGTCCGGACCGCGGGAAGCGGCGAGGAGGACGGCGCCGATCCGGGGGCGATCACGGCCGGCGGCGCCCTGGATGCCGTGGTCTCGGTCGCCAGCGCGCTCGAGCTGTTCCACGCTGCCGCACTGGTCCACGACGACCTGATCGACAACTCCGACACCCGCCGCGGAGCGCCGTCCGCGCACAAGCGGTTCGAGCGGCTCCACGACCGGGAGGGCTGGGGCGGATCGGGCGCGACCTTCGGCACCGGAGCTGCCACGCTGCTCGGCGACCTGCTCCTCATCCTCAGCGACGAACTGTTCGACGAGGGCCTCACCCAGCTCGTCAGCGCACCCGCCCGGCGCGCCGCCCGCGCCGAGTTCAACCGGATGCGGCTGGATGTGACCGCCGGCCAGTACCTCGACATCTTCGAGGAGATCGGCTGGGCCGCCCGCCCGGACGCCGACCAGCTGGCGCGCGCGGAGCGGGTGATCGTCTACAAGTCGGCCAAATACTCCATCGAGTCGCCGTTGCTCATCGGAGGGAGCCTCGCCGGAGCCACCGTAGGCCAGCACGAGGCGCTGCGCGCGTTCGGGCTCCCGCTCGGCATCGCGTACCAGCTGCGGGACGACCTCCTCGGCGTCTTCGGCGATGCGGACGTGACCGGCAAGCCGAGTGGGGACGATCTCCGCGAGGGGAAGCGGACGGTGCTGATCGCGCTCACCCGGCAGGCCATCCCCTCGGGTGCACGTGCCGCCCTCGACGAGCTGCTCGGCGACCCCGACCTCACCCCGGAGCAGATCCGGACCATGCAGCTGACCATCCGGGAGTCGGGCGCGGTGGAGACGGTCGAGAAGATGATCGCGGACAACGTCGCGCGCGCGATCGCCGCGCTCGATGCGGCACCGCTCGGCGTGGCCGCCCGCGCGCAGCTCCGCGACCTCGCGGTCACGGTCACGCGGCGTACCGCCTGACCGCCTGCTCTTCTGACCGGCCTGCTCGCCTGAGGACGGCAGCCTAGGCGAGCGCCTGCGCGACCCGGCGGACCTCCGCCTTGCGACCGGCACGGAGCGCCTCGATCGGCGAGGTGCCGAGGCTCTCCTCCTCGGCGAGAAGCCAGTCGACGGCCTCGTCGTCGCTGAAGCCGTCATCCGCTAGGACGATCAGGGTGCCGTGCAGTTCGCTCAGCGGCTCTCCGTCCTTCAGGAAGGACGCCGGGACTTTCAGGATGCCGTCGACGCGCTTGGCGCCGAGGTGACGGTCCTCGATGAGCCGGCGGACCCGGCTCACGCTCAGGCCCAACTGCTCGACGAGGTCGGGGACGGTCAACCACTCGGTGGTCTGGACGTTCTCGCTCACCCCTCCAGCGTGCCATGAGATCGGGGGGAGCGAACGCCATCCCGATTGTTACGATCAGGTAAACTGCTGTCACATCAGCCACTTCCGTTGACTCCTCTTGCCTTCTGTGCCAGCGTGGGGTGTCGTCGTGTCACTCGAAAAGGGGGGTCACCATGGCTCTGGCAGATACCGGCAAGGTCCGCAGCATCCTGGGAACCGTCCCGATCGCCGTGGCGAGCTCGCTCGCGGTCACCCTCAATCTCGTCACGCCGGCCCAGGCCGCGCCGCGCGAAGACCACGCGTCGGGCCACGACGGAGACACCGGCGAGGTCACGCCGCTCGAGCGGGCCACGGTGACCAGCACGATCGCCGGGCCGGCGCAGACCTCCGCGGCGAGCACCAGCGTCGCGGCCGCGCCATCCACATACCGCGTCCGGTCGGGCGACACGGTCTCGGGCATCGCCGCCCGGTTCGGCCTGTCGACCGCGGCTGTGCTCGCGCTCAACGGGCTCAGCTGGAAGAGCCTCATCTTCCCCGGGCAGGTGCTGGCCCTCGCCGGCCCCGTACATGCCGCGCCTGCTCCCGCAGCACCCGCTCCGGCAGCGCCCGCTCCCGCAGTACCCGCTCCCGCAGCACCCGCTCCCCCTGCGACCACCACGTACACCGTCGTCCGCGGCGACACCGTCAGCGGGATCGCCGGCCGGTTCGGCGTCTCCACCCGCGCGGTCCTCGCCGCCAACGGCCTGAGCGCATCCAGCCTGATCTTCCCCGGCCAGAAGGTCCGCATCCCGGGCATGACCACGGCCGCCCTCGACACCCCCGCAGTGACGCCCGTCGCCGCCGCACCCGTGGCCGCTCCGGCGCCCGTCGCGGCTCCCGCACCCCTGCCGATCGCGTCTTCCGGCCACGTCGTCGCCCTCACCGACGAGATGCGCGGCAACGCCCAGCTCATCATCCGCATCGGCCGCCAGCGGGGCGTCCCGGATTCGGGGATCGTGATCGCCCTCGCTGCGGCGGCCCAGGAATCCGGCCTCCGCAATGTCCGCTATGGTGACCGCGATTCGCTCGGCCTGTTCCAGCAGCGCCCGAGCACCGGATGGGGAACTCCCGAGCAGGTGCTCGACCCCACCCGCGCCACCCTCGCCTTCTACGGAGGGGCTGCGAACCCCAACAAGGGCAAGACCCGCGGGCTCCTCGACATCCCGGGATGGACGAGCATGAGCGTCACGCAGGCGGCCCAGGCCGTGCAGCTGTCCGCGTTCCCCGACGCTTACGCCAAGTGGGAGACATCCGCCCGGGCGTGGCTCGCCCAGCTCGGCTGAGCGCAAATGTCACAGCCGGGTCACAGCAGCGGCCTCCACCGGTGTTTTGCAGGGTTCGCGCATCCCTCGTTCCCTAGACTCGATCCGTGACCACGAGCCAGACCGACCCGATGATCGGACGTCTCATCGACGGCCGGTATCAGGTGCGCTCGCGGATCGCCCGCGGAGGCATGGCGACGGTCTACCTGGCCACCGACCTGCGCCTCGAGCGCCGGGTCGCGATCAAGATCATGCACGGCCACCTGGCCGACGACTCCACCTTCAAGAGCCGCTTCGTGCAGGAGGCCCGCTCCGCCGCGCGCCTTGCCCATCCCAACGTCGTCAATGTCTTCGACCAGGGCCAGGACTCCGACATGGCGTACCTCGTCATGGAGTACCTGCCAGGGATCACCCTGCGCGACTTGCTGAAGGACTACGGCAAGCTCACTCCCGAGCAGACGATCGACATCATGGAGGCGGTGCTCTCCGGCCTCGCCGCCGCGCACAAGGCCGGCATCGTCCACCGCGACCTCAAGCCCGAGAACGTGCTGCTCGCCGACGACGGCCGCATCAAGATCGGCGATTTCGGGCTCGCCCGCGCAGCCAGTGCCAACACCGCGACGGGGCAGGCGCTCCTCGGGACCATCGCGTACCTCTCCCCCGAGCTCGTCACCCGCGGCGTCGCGGATGCCCGCAGCGACATCTACGCGCTCGGGATCATGATGTACGAGATGCTGACCGGCCAGCAGCCGTTCCTCGGCGAGCAGCCGATGCAGATCGCCTATCAGCACGCCAACGACGCGGTCCCGGCCCCCAGCAGCAAGAATCCGGCGGTGCCGGCCGAACTCGACGAGCTCGTCCTGTGGGCGACAGAGAAGGATCCGGACCGCCGCCCGCGCGACGCGCGCGAGATGCTCGACCGGCTGCTCGAGGCCGAGAAGTCACTGCGCGGCGAGGCCGTCCTGCAGCCGACCATGGTGCTGCCACCGGCCCTCGACCTCGACGCGGGCGACACGCAGATCATCAACCCGGCCATCCGTCAGCAGGTCGCCTCCAGCACTCCCGCCGCGACCGCCACCCTGTCGGCGGCGGCCGAGAAGCGCCGCCGCAAGGGCTGGTGGCTGTTCGCCCTGGTGCTTCTGCTCGCCGGCGCGGCCGCCGGGACCGGCTGGTACTTCGGCGCAGGACCCGGGTCGCTCGTCACCGTCCCGGACGTCGTCAACTCCGCACCGGCCGCCGCGACCACCCAGCTGCAGAAGCTCGGCTTCAAGACGGCACAGGCCCAGGAGTACAGCACGACGGTGGCCACGGGGATGGTGTCGAGCACCGATCCGCGGGCCGGAATACCGGCCGGGCGCGGCAGCACCGTGACGCTGCGGATCTCGCAGGGGCCGAAGCCCATCACGATCCCGGCACTCGCCGGCCAGACGGTGGATGCGGCGAAGAGCGCCATCACGGGCGTCGGCGCAAAGGTCGGCACGGTCGCGCAGCAGTTCGACGCGAAGGTGCCCGCGAACACGGTGCTCTCCGCGACGCGCGCCGACAACAATGCGGACATCTCGGGCGGCGGGCCGTATTTCGAGGCCGCGGCGGTCAACCTCATCGTCTCGGCGGGCTCCATCCCGGATGTCTCGGGCAAATCGGTCGCGGACGCGTCGGCGATCCTCAGCAAGGTGCAGCTGCTCACGTCCGCGGGGCCGCAGAGCTACAGCGACACGATCCCCGAAGGCGACGTCATCGCGGCACAGCCGCAGCACCAGCCCGTGCGCCCCGGCGACACGCTGCTGCTGGAGACGTCGAAGGGTCCGGAGCCGGTCACCGTGCCGGATGTCGTCGGCAAGACGTGGGATGTCGCGAAGAAGGCGCTCACGGATGCGGGCTTCCAGCTCAAGTACAGCCCCATCGCCGACGTCGCGCCCCCGGCGTTCGTCGTCTCGAAGATCTCCCCCGGCGCCGGCACGCAGCAGGCCAAGGGGTCCACGATCACGGTGAACTTCGCCGGCTTCTAGCGGCACCCCTCCGTCCGGCGCCGGAAAGGGAGGAGTTCTGCGCCCGATCGGCCTTGAACGCAGGAAACGGAGGAGGGTAGCCGCCGGTTGGCAGCTACCCTCCTCCGTTTGCGGCGGTGAGACGCGGCGGTGAGGCGGCGGTCAGCCCTGCGACAGCTCCTCGGCGACCAGGAAGGCCAGCTCGAGCGACTGCATGTGGTTGAGCCGCGGGTCGCACAGCGACTCGTACCGCGTCGCCAGGGTGGCCTCGTCGATGTGCTCGGATCCGCCCAGGCACTCGGTGACATCGTCACCGGTGAGCTCCACGTGGATGCCGCCCGGGTTCGTGCCGACCGCGCGGTGCGCCTCGAAGAAGCCCTTGACCTCATCCACGACGTCGTCGAAACGACGCGTCTTGTAGCCGGTCGGCGTGGTGAGGCCATTGCCGTGCATCGGGTCCGTCACCCACAGGGGAAGCGCGTCCGTCTTCTTGATCGCCTCCAGAAGCGGCGGCAGCGCATCCCGGATCTTGCCGGCGCCCATGCGCGTGATGAACGTCAGCCGGCCGGGCTCCCGCTCGGGGTCGAGCTTGTCGATCAGGCGCAGCATGTCGTCGCGAGAAGTGGTGGGACCGAGCTTCACACCGAGCGGGTTGCGCACGCGCGACAGGAAGTCGACGTGGGCGCCGTCGAGCTCTCGGGTCCGCTCGCCGATCCACACGAAGTGCGCCGAGGTGTTGTACGGCGTGCCGGTGCGCGAGTCGATCCGCGTCATCGGCCGCTCGTAGTCCATCAGCAGCGCCTCGTGGCTGGAGTAGAACTCCACCCGCTTCAGCTCGTCGAAGTCGGCGCCGGCCGCCTCCATGAACTTGATGGCGCGGTCGATCTCGCGGGCGAGGCCTTCGTAGCGCTGGTTGGCCGGGTTGGCCGCGAAACCGCGGTTCCAGCTGTGCACCTGCCGCAGATCCGCGAACCCGCCCTGGGTGAAGGCCCGGATCAGATTCAGCGTGGATGCGGCGGTGTGGTACCCCTGCACCAGGCGGCGCGGATCGGCCTGCCGCGACTCCGGCGTGAAGTCGTAGCCGTTGACGATGTCGCCGCGGTACGCCGGCAGGGTCACGCCGTTGCGCGTCTCGGTGTCGCTGGAGCGCGGCTTGGCGAACTGTCCCGCCATCCGGCCCATCTTGATGACCGGGACGGAGGCGCCGTACGTGAGCACGACCGCCATCTGCAGCACCGTCTTGACGCGGTTGCGGATCTGGTCCGCCGTCGCCCCGGCGAAGGTCTCGGCGCAGTCGCCGCCCTGCAGCAGGAACGCCCGGCCCTCGGCGGCTCGCGCCAGCCGCTCGCGCAGCTGGTCCACCTCGCCGGCGAAAACCAGCGGCGGGAGGGTCGCGATCTCGGCGGAGGCTGCGGCCGCCGCCTCGGCGTCCGGCCAGTGCGGCTGCTGCTTGATCGGGAGCGTCCGCCAATACTCCAGGCCCTCGATCACGGACTCGTCTGGTCGCACGACGGGCTCTGTGGTCTGTAGCACTGGTCTTCCGCTCGCTCTGCTGGACCGATGGCTCGCATCGATCGGTGGATGGGGTGGATACCGAGCCTATCGCGCCTGGGACCTGCCGCCGCCGCAGAGGTCCTACCGTGACAGCGTCGCGCGCTTCTCCTTGACCGTGCTGGCGTACACATCCACGTACTCCTGCTCGCCGAGGCGCTGCAGCTCGTACATGATCTCGTCGGTGACCGAGCGCAGGATGAAGCGGTCGCCCTCCATCCCGTCGAACCGGGAGAAGTCGAGCGGCTCCCCGAGGATGATGCCGATGCGGCCGATCTTCGGCAGCCGCGTGCCGATCGGCATGATCTGGGCCGTGTCCACCATCGCCACCGGCACCACCGGGACGCCGGCCTCCAGGATCATCCGTGCAACGCCGGTCCGGCCGCGGTACAGCTTGCCGTCGGGACTGCGGGTGCCCTCCGGGTAGATGCCGAGCATCTCGCCGCGCGCGAGCACCGCCAGGCCGGTGTTGAGGGAGGCCTCAGAGGCCTTGCCGCCGGACCGGTCGATCGGCAGCTGGCCGGTCGCGTTCATGAACGCCCGGGTCGCCCATCCCTTCAGCCCGCGGCGGGTGAAGTAGTCGCTCTTCGCGAGGAACGACACGTGCCGGTCGACGACGATCGGCAGGAAGATGGAGTCGATGAACGACAGGTGGTTGCTGGCGAGGATGACGGCGCCTTCGGCGGGGACGTTCTCGAGCCCGATGACCCACGGCCGGAAGATCCCGCGCAGGATCGGCCCCGCGATCACGTACTTCATCAGCCAGTAGAACATCGAATCGAAGCCTATCCCGGCCGGTCGCCTAGAGCGAGGAAGCGTGCAGTCGCGCGAGGTCCGCGGCGCCGACGACCCCTGCGTCGTTCACCAGCTCCGCGATCGTGAACTCCGGCTCCGGGTGGAAGCCGCGCGCCGGGAGGTTCTCGAGGTACGCCAGGCGGATCGGCTCGAGCAGCAGCTCCCCCGCCTGCGCGACCCCGCCGCCGAAGACGAAGAGCTGCGGGTCGAGGATGGCGCCGAGGCTCGCGCAGGCCTGGCCGAGCCAGTCGCCGAGCTGGCGCAGTGCGGCGAGCGCGCCGGGGTCGCCGGCGGAGATCAGCGCGCTGATGTCGGCTCCGCTCAGGACGCCGGTCCGGGAACGCACATCGGCGAGGCCCTGGCCGATGCCGCCCGCATCGGCGAGCTCGTTCGCCATGCGCTGCAGCGCGCGTCCCGATCCGTACTGCTCGATGCAGCCGTGGGCACCGCATCCACAGGGCAGCCCGCCCGGGACTACGCGCATGTGGCCGATCTCGGCTCCGGCACCGAAGCCGCCGCGGAACAGCCGGTCGTTGCTGACGATCGCGCCGCCGACGCCCGTCCCGATCGTCAGGACGGCCATATCGGAGACGAGGCGTCCCGCGCCGTACCGGAACTCGGCCCAGCCCGCAGCGTTCGCGTCGTTCTCGATGATGACCGGGATCTCCAGCCGCTCCTCGAGCTTCTCGCGGAAAGGCTCGTGGCGCCAGTTGATGTTCGGGGCGTAGTACACCGTGGACTGGGCGGCGTCGATGAAGCCGGCGGCCGCCACACCCGCTCCGGCGATCTCCTCCGGGCCGTCGGAGAGCCGCTCGATCATCGCGACGACCGCGTTCTCGATCTCCTCCGGACGGGTGGCATCTGTGGGCACCCTGTCCTCGCGCACGATCGTCCCGAGCTCGTCGACGACGGCTCCTGCGATCTTGGTCCCGCCGATGTCGATGCCGATCGCGTGCACGTGTGGCCTTCCGGGCTGGGGGGTGGCGTGAGGGGCGGTCTCGGCCGTCAGGGAGCACCCGAGCGCGCCCGGCAGGACCATCTAGAGTGTAATCAACCGAATCGGGCGAAGCCATTCGGCCGAACGCCCGTCCGCCGGTATCGAGGGAGCTACCGTGAATCAGATCGACACACCCGTACTCGTCCCCGCCGACCCGGAGGCCAACGCGACCGACCTGCTCGTCGACCGCGTGGCGCAGACCCCGGATCAGCCGCTGTTCAGCCTGCCCGACGGGGACGGCTGGAAGGACGTGACCGCCGCCGAGTTCTACAGCCAGGTGATCGCCCTGGCGAAGGGACTGGTGGCCGCGGGGATCCAGCCGGGCGACAAGATCGGGCTGATGTCGAAGACCCGCTACGAATGGTCCCTCATCGACTTCGCCACCTGGTTCGCAGGCGCGGTGCTCGTGCCGATCTACGAGACGTCCTCCCCCACGCAGATCCAGTGGAACATGGCCGACTCGGGGGCGATCGCGGTCTTCCTCGAGACGGCGGAGATGCACGCCCGGTTCGACGAGGTCCATCCCGAGCTCCCGCTCATCGGCACGATCTGGCAGCTGCACCTCGGCGATCTGGACAAGCTGGCCGCCGCCGGCGCCGGCGTGCCGGACGAGGAGATCGAGCGCCGTCGCCGCATCGCGAAGGGCTCCGACATCGGCACCCTCATCTACACGTCGGGCTCGACCGGACGTCCCAAGGGATGCGTCCTCACCCACTCCAACTTCGTGGAGCTCTGCCGCAACTCGGCCGAAGCCCTGACGGAGGTCGTGCAGCAGCCGGGCGGAGCATCCACTCTGCTCTTCATCACGACCGCGCACATCTTCGCGCGGTTCATCGCCGTGCTGTGCATCACCGGAGGCGTCAAGGTCGGGCACCAGGCCGACACCAAGCAGCTGCTGCCCGCGCTGGCCAGCTTCAAGCCGACGTTCCTGCTGGCCGTGCCGCGCGTGTTCGAGAAGGTCTACAACTCGGCGGAGCAGAAGGCGGAGTCCGCCGGCCGCGGTCGCATCTTCCGCGCCGCGGCCGAGGTCGCCGTGGAGCACTCGAAGGCGGTCGAGGCCGGCTCGGTGCCGTTCGGGCTCAAACTCAAGTTCGCCCTGTACGACCGGCTCGTCTACTCGAAACTGCGTGCCGCGATGGGCGGCCGGGTGCGGTACGCGGTGTCCGGGTCGGCTCCGCTCGGGTCGCACCTCGGTCACTTCTTCCACAGCCTCGGGATCAAGGTGCTCGAGGGGTACGGGCTGACCGAGACCACCGCTCCCGCGACCGTCAACCGGCCGGCCACCTTCAAGATCGGCACCGTAGGACCTGCGCTCCCGGGGGTCGACCTTCGCATCGCGGACGACGGCGAGATCCAGGTGCGCGGCATCAACGTCTTCAAGGAGTACTGGAAGAATCCCGAGGCGACGGCCGCCGCGTTCGAGGACGGCTGGTTCCGGACCGGGGACATCGGGTCCTTCGACGAGAACGGCTTCCTCAGCATCACCGGCCGGAAGAAGGAGATCATCGTCACCGCCGGCGGGAAGAACGTCTCCCCGGCGGCGCTGGAGGATCCCATCCGCGCCAATCCGCTGGTCGGCCAGGTGATCGTCGTCGGCGACCAGAAGCCGTTCATCTCCGCCCTGGTCACGCTCGACACCGAGATGCTGCCCACGTGGCTCGCGAACAACGGCGAGGACAAGGACATGACCCTCGCCGAGGCGTCCGTGAACCCGGCGGTCAACGCCGAGATCCAGCGCGCCGTCGACCACGCGAACGCCGGGGTGTCGCGGGCCGAGAGCATCCGGAAGTTCGTGGTGCTGGCGACGGAGCTGAGCGAGGCGAGCGGCCACCTGACGCCCAAGCTGAGCATCAAGCGCAACGTCATCCTCGCCGACTTCGCCGACGTCATCGACGGCATCTACAGCGGCAACCCCAGCACGCAGGGCATCTCGCTGGCGCACTGACGCCGGTGTCGCCCCCTCTTCCTTCCCCCTGTCTCTTATACACATCTGACGCTGCCGACGACGGA